>JBDHYH010000094.1:0-15570 GCA_039811325.1 Chitinophagaceae bacterium
TCCATTTTCCACAGCCCTGATGTCTTCACCTGTTGAGGCATTTGCTTCATAATCTTTCCAGGTTCTCCGGGTAGTATGTATGGTTGACTTAGTGCTGATGAGATTTCTGAAATAAAATTCGTGGTCATCGTTTAGTTTTAAGGAGAAGTTGCCTAAACCACCGATGGTAATTTCTTCAGAATATTTCCGGTTGTTGTATGCAAATGATTCATCTGCTTTATGGTCATTGATGTTGAAGAAACTATTGTGGTAGGAGAGGTTGTTCAGGCTCCTGTTGTAACCGCCAGAGAATATAGCAGCTACCTCTTTACCTGCCAATCTGCCTGTATGTCCGCCATTCACCCGAAGAGACTGTCCGATCGTAGCCAATCCATTCTTTTCACCGGAACCCCAATCACCTCCCGCAATCACCTTACCCCAGTTACTTTTTTCAGCCTCGCTGAGGTTTGCAAATTCATTTTTTCCCGGGAAGCCATTGGGCAATCCACGAGTGCCGTCGTCAAAACCCAGCCAATCCAACTTTCCTCCATCCGATTTATAAAATTTCTGATTAACTGTTTGTGTATTCATACCCAATCCTACCTGTACGTCAAGAAAGTCTTTGGCAGGAATATTCCTGGTATTGATTTGAATCAGGCCACCTGCCCATTCACCGGAATACTCCGGCAGGAAGGTTTTATTAATCACTATATTCTCCACCAAACTCACAGGAAACAGGTCGAAGGCAAATGCCTTACGATCCGGCTCCGTTGATGAGAGTAAGACCCCATTGACAGTCACCTGGTTGTACCTGTCGCCAAGTCCGCGTACATTGATGTACCTGCCCTCCTGAATAGAAAGCCCGGTAACTCTTTTGAGCGCATCACCTGAATTTTTATCAGGGCTTTTGCCAATGGCCTCTGATGACAACACCTGTGCCACTGCCTGGGAATTCTTCTGGTAACGTATCATTGAATTGATTGATGAGGCCTTCTGAGACACTTTGATCACCACATTATCTAATGAGACCTGGTTCTGAGCCAGGATCACCCTGATGGTATCTGCGCGGCCCTGTCTGGAAAGGTCCCCTGTAATAATTGCGGACTCGTAACCGATGACACTGACCACAATTTCGTAACTGCCATCCCCGGTAATCGCAACCTGGAAATAGCCGGATTCATTGGCCATCGCATTCATTCCTGAACGAATCTCACTGACAGAAGCACCGGCAACAGGCGCATTCTTTTGATCGGTCACCTTGCCTTTCAGCAGGAGACTTTGAGCTGATACCAATCCCGGAATAAGCAGGAGCACTAGTACGAGCTTGAGTTTTGTAATGTTGTAAAATTTCATTTTGCTGATTTGAGTGCAAAAGAAATCAACGAATGTTACTACAACATGAATGGTGTATTACCGAATTGTTACCTAAGAATTCTGAAACTCGGAAATGCCTGTTACGCAACGGCAATGATCAGTACATTGTGTATCAGAATTTCCGGATCCTGCCTGCTCCGTCACTTTTCCATCAATTCAATACGCTGGATTTATTCACCCAAAAACAACTAATTTTGCCACCCTTTGCGGCCTCGTAGTACAATGGATAGTATAAGAGTTTCCGAAGCTCCAGATCCAGGTTCGATTCCTGGCGAGGCCACTCCCTAATATTTTTTGAAATGAAGCATACACCATTTACCCACATCCATGAGGCGCTTGGCGCTAAGATGGCTGAATTTGCCGGCTACAAAATGCCCATCAGTTATTCCGGTATTAATGAAGAACATGCCACCGTGCGCAACGCAGCCGGAATGTTTGATGTCAGCCACATGGGAGAATTTATGTTCTCCGGACCGAAGGCGGTCGAGCTCCTGCAACTTGTTTCTACAAACGATGTCTCCAAACTGACAGTAGGCAAAGCACAATACAGTTGCATGCTCAATGATGATGGCGGCATCATTGACGACCTGATCATTTACTGCCTTGAGGAAAACAACAAGTACATGATGGTAGTGAATGCTGCCAATATTGATAAAGACTGGAACTGGATCAAAAACCACAACACGATGGGTGCTGAAATGGAGAATATTTCAGACAAAACCTGCCTGCTGGCTATACAGGGACCGGAGGCGACTAAAATGTTACAGCCACTCACAAACGTGGACATCCTGAATCTAAAATATTATTGCTTTGAAACAGGCTCTTTTGCGGGTGTGAACGATGTGATCGTGAGCGCCACAGGATATACAGGATCCGGTGGCATCGAAATCTATTTTGAAAACAAAGGGGATGATGCAGAGAAGATTTGGAATGCAATCATGAATGCAGGTGCATCAGGCGGATTGAAGCCTATCGGCCTTGCAGCAAGAGATACCCTGCGTCTCGAAATGGGATATTGCCTCTACGGAAATGACATAGATGACACCACATCACCTCTGGAAGCAGGATTGGGATGGATTACCAAATTGAGTAAGGCTTCTTTCATAAGCAAAGAGAAAGTAGAAGCCCTCAAGAGCAGCGGTATTCAAAGAAAGTTGGTAGGTATCGAGATCAACGAACGTGGTATTCCACGACACGGATATGAGGTATATAACAATGAAGAAAAAAAGATAGGGTATGTAACCAGTGGCACGCAATCACCTACTCTGCAAAAGCCCATCGCATTAGGATATGTGGAATTACCCTATTCTAAAATTGACACCGGTATCCTGATCAAGGTGCGCGATAAATTTTTGAAAGCAAAGGTTGTAAAAGTTCCTTTTGAATAAATTATTCTCTGTTTTAAATAACACCAATGCCTAAACGAAGTCACGGGAAACCAGCACTATTCACTGTCCTATCACCATCGCTACTTCCACTTTACGATCTGAGCAACAGCGTAGTGGTCATCATCGATATTCTAAGAGCTACATCTACCATCGCTACTGCATTGTACAATGGCGCAAAGGAAATCATCCCTGTGGACAGTGTAGCAGAGTGCATCCGTCTAAGCCGGCAAATGGACGCCATATCAGCCGGAGAGCGTGATGGCCAGATAGCTGAGGGATTGCAATATGGTAACACACCATTTACCTATACCTCAGAATTCATCAAAGGAAAAACACTGGTGCTGACCACAACCAATGGAACAAGGCTTCTGCACCAGGCACTGGCAGCCAATGCACAAGAGATCATCACGGGCGCTTTCAGCAACTTTTCTGCAGTGTGTGACTATTTATCATCACAAAATAAAAATGTGATCCTGGCATGTGCTGCATGGAAAAACAGGATCAACATCGAAGACACACTCTTTGCCGGAGCCGCCATCAACAGGATCAAAGATCAATTTGACATCAACTGCGATGCATCACAGATGGCATCCGCCATGCATAGCGATGCAAAAAATGATTTGTTTGAATTTATGAAATCCAGTAATGCATCCCATTACCATCGGTTGATGGGTTTTGGATTGGAAGAAGACATCCGTTATTGCCTTACTGAAGACAGGGCAAATGTGTTGAGTATATATAAGAATGGAAGGTTGGTTGCAGGAAATAAATAGGAATGAAATTGTTTGGTTTCATGCTGCCCGACGAATGCTGCCACTTCGACTGAACAGATTCTTCTCTTACCGCCAGATGAAACAGTTGGTTATTTCGTCCTCTGCATCTCTACCTGATTCCTTTCTTCTCTGCGCTCTCTGCGTCTCTGCGTGATACCTTCTCCACTGCGTGACGTTTCTTTTCTGACTGTTTTCTCAACAACCTTCTCAATTATTTCCCACCCTTCAATACAAGGGCCAGGTAAGGAAGAAAGAATAGACTAATGAGAAAGAGCAACCAAATCCTTCCCTTCAATAAATTATAGTCGAGAAACAGGCTTTCCCATGACTTCCCATTAAATCGACCTAATGAAAATTCAAAAATGATAGTGAGCAAAACCCACAACCCTCCTACCAAAAGCGCATGCTTGGTCAGATGAATGTCGAGAAACCGAAATATAAACCATACGTAACCAAAGCAAAAAATGATCAAGGTGACGGTTGATATCTGGTGTGCCCGCAATTCGGTGAAATGCTTCACTAAAACCAACTCCCTGATCGTGGCATTCGCAAATGCAATTGCAATCATGGGTAGCCAAAGCAACAATATCTTAATGATCATACCTCTTTAGTTTATAATTCAGAAAAAGAATCGCTACCGCAACAAATGCAGTTACTGGCTGCATCCATGACACATAGCCAATAATGGCAACCTGGATTGTCAACCATCCAAGTACTACTATTCCGCAAATAGAAGTAAGGATATTCGCTTTGGCATGCCTGCGAAACACAAGAACAGCAGCACTGACAGACAAACCGCCAATCACGCAGAACAAAAACAATCCTGGCAGGAAATAACTTTGAAACAAACTGCCTTTTAACCATTCCAAAGGAACTCCAGCGGCCCCTGCCATTCCATAATATCCACCTCCAAATGCATTGATAGCAAGCAATAGCAACAATCCGCCCTGCGCATTGCGGATGACACTCTCGTTCCTGGCTGATTGTCTTCTATTAATGTATTTATTCAACTTGTCCGGAATTCTGTATAAAATTGGGGTGAACAATCTCCTAAACAAATGACACGACGCATTTGCTCCAATGATTTGTATCATTTGGATTTGGCCTGCCTGGTTATTTCATACGGTCACATCTGTTGTGCAAGCCAAAAGCCTTCCGATTTTCTAAGCCCTTCCAAACCTTTCAAACTATTCTAAACCGTTTAACACATTCCTAATATTTACTGACAAAGCGTTCTTTTTCAAATGAGCCTTGTTTTAAGCCCCTGCTTTTCGTTACTTTTGCAAATTGCCTTTTTTCAAAGGCCTTGTTCTAATAAAAAAACTAAGGATCTTTGGCTCTACCCTATTTAATAAAACACATCTACAATACCGGAACTGAAGAGGTAATTCGTCGTGGGAAAAAGATATTCTCCATGCACAATGTGGAGTTGACTTCCCAGGATGAACTGACGAATACCGCTAACTTCCGTGTCAAAGACGATACATACGGAACCTATTACAAAGTATCGGTTCAGAAATTTGACGACCCGCGCAACCTGCTGCTCCGCTGCTCCTGCGCATACAATCTGAGCGACATCTGTCGCCATGAAACCGCTGCCCTGCTCCAACTGCAGGACCTGCTCGATAAGAATGTGCTCAATGGTTCGACAGTGATTCATTACGACCAGAAACACACGGTAGCCAAAATAAAAAATATCGATCTCAGGATGATCCGCATGCTGGGTGGGTTAGAAAACTATGCAGAAGCAGAAGCGCTGTTGCGCAAGACGAAATGCAATATCCTTACAGCAGCCAACGAACGTGTGGAAGCGGAAGTGGATGATAGCGGTACGGCCGTACATATAATTCTTGAAAAAAATGAAGAACGCTATTTCGACACATGCTGCACCTGTACCGATCCTGATCATGTGCTGTGCAAACACAAGACAGCGCTCTTCCTTCAATTGCTCAATAATTACGGAGCCAACTATTTCGACTCTATTAAAAACTGGGATCGTCAAAAAAATAAATTACTTGAAGGATACGGCTATTCTATCGAAGACGAATGGCAGGATAAATTTGAATTTGTTTACAAAGACGGCAAACCATTTCTCAGGGTGCTTGATCCAAATGTAAAACGGATAATACCTAAAACATCTTCAGATTCTGCACCTGCAGCCTTCCTGCCGGAAACCCTGGAAGAAGAAGAACCTGCCAAACAAGACTCTGTTACTGTTTCTTCAAAAGCGTTGACATTGGTGATCAATGCCAATAACAAATCCTACCCGTACCTTGACTTCGAAGTAGTTTCGGGCCAGTTTGATAACGAGTCATTTTCTTACATGGGTAATGTAGAAAAAATCGATGTGGGGAAATTCATTTCCAATGAGCAATTGGATGAGCGCTCCAGGCAACTGCTTTTGCATGTTCGAAAAATGCAGGCCCCGGAGATCAATAAATATCTGAACCGGAATTCTCCATTCAGCGGTATTTGGGAAAACATCATTCACCAGGACGAAGACTTGCCTGAAGAAACCAGGATGCTCATAGCAGAATACCTGCATGGCAAACTGAAAAAAATTTGGGAATTACAGAGTGAATATCCGATCTACTATTTGCCAAAGGGCAAAAGTTTTGTAACAAAAAACCTGGTAGAAGTAACTGCAGGAACGGAAGTTCCGGCAATTTATTTCAGGGCAGAAACCGATGGCGATGATGTAGTCATGGACTCTTTCGTAAAATTAGGAAACAGAACCTGGTCTCTATCAGACAACGAATGCGCAGGCAATCTGCTCCTCATGTATGATGACACGATTTATCAGTGGGACCAGTTCAGTAATGTCCTCATTGCAGATAAGTTTCGCAATCCGCTACGATTTGATAAAGAAGTGTGGCCACAGATGCTATCAGAATTAGTAATACCACTAACAAAAGAATTCAAGATAGATTTTGATAAGAAGCTCATTAAATCCGTCAAAGATGGTGAGCCGGCCATCAGTTTACAATTGGTAGAGAAGGGAGACTTTCTCTTATTTCAACCTGTATTTTCATACAAGGGTTTTGACGTGAGGCCAGGCGACAGTGAAACCATTATAGTGCCTGATGGAGGCAAAGTTCTCATCATTCGCAGGCACCTGGAAGCAGAGGAAGCTTTTGTGAAGTCTCTTGAAAGCCTGCACAGTCATTTCAGCAGGCAATCCAAAGGGCTTGCGCTGCGTGGCGCTGATGTACTGAAGCAAAACTGGTTTTTCCTTTTCATCGATGTGATGAATGAGAAAAAAATCCCGGTGTATGGATTCGATGCACTTAAAAACTTCCGTTTCAATACCTCACGACCTTCTACCAACATAAGGCTTAGCAGTGGTATGGACTGGTTTGACGCCCAGGTTGAGTTATCATTTGGAGGCCAGAAGATCGGCATCACGGAAATAAAAAACGCCCTTGCCAACCAGCAATCATTTGTTCAATTGGGCGACGGTTCACTAGGAGTACTTCCGGAGGAGTGGATCAAAAAATATGCCTTGCTCTTTAAGATGGGTGACGGCAGACAAGATCAGTTGCGCTTGTCAAAATACCACCTGAGTATTATTGATGAACTATACGAAAACCGCGATGCCTCTGAAATCACTTTTGAATTAGATGAAAAGTTTCAACGGTTAGAAAATTTTAAAGAGATCCCGGAAACAGATGCACCGGAAGGGCTTCAACTGTCTCTGCGGCCCTACCAATTAGCAGGGTTCCGGTGGCTACATTTCCTCAGCGAGGTAGGCTGGGGCGGCATTCTGGCAGATGATATGGGGTTGGGAAAAACAGCTCAGGCCATTTCAATGTTGTTGTATTTCAAAAATCAGAATCATTCACTGAAATCATTGATTATTTGTCCGACCACTCTTATTTACAACTGGGAAAATGAGGTGAAGAAGTTCGCACCTTCATTGTCTTTTCATATCCACCATGGAACCGTTAGAGCAAGAACTGTAGAAGAACTTGCAACTCATGATATCGTTATCACCACTTATGGCACCTTGCGCAGCGATATTCAAATGTTGATGAAAACATCATTTGACTTTGTAGTACTGGATGAATCACAGGCAATCAAAAACCCGTTTTCAAAAGTTACCAGGGCAGCCTGCCTGATAAAAGGAAAACATCGTATATGCATGAGTGGTACTCCACTTCAGAATAATACGTTCGATCTGTACGCTCAAATGAATTTTCTGAACCCGGGGCTATTAGGTTCGGTAGAATTTTTCAGAAATGAATTTTCCAACCCGATCGATAAAATGGCCGACGAAGTGCAAAAAGAACATCTGAGAAAGATTCTTTATCCTTTCATCCTCCGCAGAACAAAGGAGCAAGTGGCGAAAGACCTTCCTGAAAAAACAGAGACCATCATCTTCTGTGAGATGGAAGACAAGCAACGCGCTATTTATGAAGCATATAGGTCTGCATACCGTGAAAAGATTCTTGGAACTATTGATGAACAGGGAGTGGGCCGTTCTCAACTAACCATTTTGCAGGGGCTGATGAAGTTGCGTCAGATTTGTGACAGCCCTGCTATTCTGAATGAAGATGAAAAACACCCGAATGATTCGATCAAGTTAGAGGAACTCACCCGGGAACTCACAGAAAATATAGGCGAGCACAAGGCGCTCGTATTTTCACAATTTCTCGGAATGCTTGCACTCATCAGGAAACAATTGGAAAAGGAGCAAATCGAGTATGAATACTTCGATGGGAGCACTTCGCCGGGAGACAGGGAAAAAGCAATTCAGAATTTTCAAAACAATGAAAAGTGCCGTGTATTCCTGATATCACTCAAAGCCGGTGGTGTAGGATTGAACCTGACTGCCGCAGATTATGTTTATATCGTAGATCCGTGGTGGAACCCAGCTGTAGAACAGCAGGCCATAGACAGGACTCACAGGATTGGGCAGACGAAAAATATTTTTGCTTACAGGATGATTTGTAAAGACACTATCGAGGATAAGATATTGAAACTACAGGAGCGGAAGCGCATTCTTGCCAGGGAACTCATTGCAGATGACACTTCATTTGTAAAATCATTGACCAAGGAAGATGTAGAATATCTTTTCTCTTAAATCAGGAAGCAATAAAATTTTTCAATCGCTGAAATTCTCTTTTGTCAGAGGACTCGAATAAGGAGGAAAAATTCTTCATTAATCCACCAATGAATCGTGCGAAAAAGGATCTTTTTGTGTAAACCTGGTTTTTCATACGTGTTACAATTTTAAACAGTTAATAATTGTCCTGGATTTAATGGGAGGATAAAGTAAAGAAAGTTTTTAAAGACCTTCAAGAGCAATATCACCCTTTTTTATAATGCGTAAATTCACTAATTAGTACGTCTTAACCATTAAGCCCCTACTCCATTTGCCGCAATTTTTGCTACACTGACTGCTTAAAAAATGCCACTCAGTTCTAATCATGAACTGTGCAACCCCTTCGCTCCAACGTTGCGGTGTTTATTCCTAAACTTAGATGCTGTATGAACCTGGACATACTCCGGATTTTCAACCAGCTTGTAAATTACCTGGCGCAGTGCCTGAATAATACCTGAATGCTGACGGCTTTTCACGAATAATAGTTTTGTTTTATACAACTCTACAACGGTGAACATCAACCATTTATTGTAAAAGCTTTGATCCTTGAATTTAATCAGGGAATTTCCTTATTAATTAGCCCGGTTTCGCGTGTTCTAATTAAAAGTCCAAACCTAACTTTGCAGACTATATGTTCAGGAATTTTTTGAAGAGCAATCTATGGTTTTTTTCAGGGTGGCTGTTGCTGTTTACCTTATTGGTTATTCACCTTTTGAGCCTTGGCCATGCGGAGACCTTTATTGCCCTAAACCCCTGGCACACAAGGGTATTGGATGCCATATTCAGAGCTCTCACTTACCTGGGTGATGGAATTTTCATCATAGTTCTGGGCCTTGTTTTATTCTTTTTGAAACAGAAGAAACGTGCCATTCTTATTCTCGCCAGTTACGGGTTTTCTGGATTGATTGTGCAAATTCTGAAGTATTCTTTTCCCGCTGAAAGGCCAAAGTTGTTTTTTGAAACTCATCACATCCATTATGAGTATTTTCTGAATAACATTACGCTTCATACCATCAACTCCTTTCCATCAGGCCACACAACGTCTGTATTTGCAATGGCTGCGTCACTGGCATTCCTGTGTAAAGAGAAGCGCTGGTCAGTATTGTTTTTGCTAGGTGCAATTCTGGTGGGATATAGTCGCATCTACCTGGGACAGCACTTTCCTGTAGATGTTACAGCTGGTGTATTCATAGGTGTGTTCTCCGCATCGATATGTTATCTCATCATGGAGAAGTATTACTCCCGAAGGAAAACAACAAATTGAACCCGATTCCGGTCAGGGTTTCATTGGCAGAAATATGGTAAAGGACGACCCGGTTCCTAATTCACTATCTACATTCACATAACCTCCATGTTTTTTTACAATCTCGTTTACTAAATACAATCCAATACCAAAACCGGGGAAGGTATCTTCATTCTTGCCGGATACCCGGTAAAACTTATCAAAAATATGCTTCAGATTATCATGTCCGATTCCTATTCCATGATCTTTCACAGTCACACAAGCAATATTGTTGTCAACAAGCGCAGTAACTTTTATAGTTCTGTTGACAGGTGAATATTTGATTGCATTTGTCAGCAGATTATTCATCACCTGGATCATCCGGCTTTTATCCAGTGGTAGTATTATTGCCTCATGTTGCCCGAACTGTATTTCATAATTTGGGAAGGCGGTGGATATATCTTCAATCGATTCCCTTACCAACCCAATAAGGTTCGTTTCCTCTTTTTCTATATCGAGTTCATCTGTATTCAACCGGGTAGTGTCTAACAGTTCTTCTATTAATCTTGTAAGCTTATTGATTTGAACGTGCATCCTTTCCAGAGATGTTGTCAATAGTTTTTCTGATGAATCACCATAGACATTCATCAATATCTGGGCATAGCCTTTCAGCGAAGTGATCGGTGTTTTTAATTCATGACTGGCCCTGCTTATAAAATAATCCTTTTGCAAACCCTGTTCTTTCATCTCCTGAATGTCAGTGCCGGTTGCAATCCAGTTCTGCATTTGATCGGTACCAGATTTTAATGGTACTGCCCGGGTGAGATACCATCTGTACCTGCCATCCTTACCAACTATACGATGTTCATCAATAAATTCCGTTGAAGCCTTCAAAGCCCTTGCCCATTTTTCAAACACTCTTGATTTATCTTCAGGATGGATTATTTGAAAAATACCTCCAATGGCAAAGGCCTCTAATGAAAGGCCTGAATAATTTTCCAGAGTTTGATTGGTAAAAAGGACGTGGCCTTCCTTATCAGAAATCCATACGAGGTGCGGTACTGCATTGGCAAGCAACCGGAATTGCTGTTCACTCGCTTCGATCTTTTTCCTGTTTCTCACCTGGTCTGATACTTCCATTCCGACTACCATTACACCGATTACTTCATTGCGCTCATTTCTTACCGGATCATATTCGAAATTTACATAAATCTTCACCATCCTGCCATTCCTCATTATTTTCACCGGGTATTCCTTGGCCGATACCGTCTCTCCCTGATGGAATACTTTATCCAGCAGGTATTTTGCCTTTTCAGTATCTACTTCATTCATCACCGAAAGAATTGGCTTACTTAGCAATTGCTTGTCGGTTCTTCCCAAAAGTGACCTGGCAACATCGTTGAGGATCTCCACCTTATAATCAGGCCCTCTCAAAATACCGATAGCTACCGGTGCCTGGAGAATAAGTTGACGCAACCGCTGTTCTTTGCGGATCAGTTCTCTCTGGTTCTTCTTCTCTTGCGTAACATCCCTGGTGGTACCAACAATTTTAATAGGTTTGTTTTCATTATCGAAAAACATTTTTCCTCTCACTCTGATATGAACCAAATCACCGGCAGGGCTATTGACCCTGGCTTCATATTCATAGATACCTGTACCCAAAGCAGTCTTGTAAGCCTGCTCCTGAACCTCCCGGTCATTTGGGTGCAACAATTCCCGGAATCTTTCCAGTGAAAGAGGATACCCCTTAGGGCAACCTAATATTTTCCATAGTTCATCAGTATGCCTGACATTTCCTGAAGGATCTAATTCCCAAAGCGCTAACCCGGTTGCTTCCAATGAAAGTTCAAGAAGTTGCTGTGCTTCCTGTTTTTTCATCTCCAATGAAACCTCTGCTGTCACATCATAGACATTCAAGCTGACTCCAGTAGCCTCACCATTCGCATCAAGCAGTGGTGCAAGTTCATAATCGAGGTAAAACTGCTGCATTCCAATACCGGTATTGATCAGCGTAGGTGCCCTTTTTTCTGTAATGTTCTTTTTATTAAAATATACATCACGTAACAGGCTCCCATACTTCTGATCTTCCAATTCAGGAAATAATTCAAGCAATGGTTTGCCCAGGACTTTTGCAGGGTCAATTTTCCAAAGCCTTTCATAAATGGTAGGATTAGCATATTCCACAATAAAATGATCTCCGCGCACAATGAGAAATCCCATTCTCGAATTGTCAACCATATTAGAAAAAAGATTCTCGCGAACCTTCAATCTGTTCTTCCGATGCACCATTTCTGTTTCATCAACGGCTATCACCATGATTGAATCTGGTAACCCTTCGGTATTGAGTATTGGATAAAAAACAAGGTTCAGAAATAATTCAATGGATACGCCTTCTTTCAGAAACTTTACCGGTACTTGTTTCTGCTGTACTGCTCTGCTAGTCACTATCACCTTTTCAAATATGGGCAAGAAATATTCCTTCCTGCCGGGGAACAAATCAAATACTGACTTGTTAAGAAAATAATCTACAGGCTTGCCCGCAAGATCAGAAAATACACTATTGATATATTGTACTTTGAATTCATCGCCCGAAAGTTGGGCAATTCCAACATTCACAAGGTCCAATATTGTATTTAAAGAAATTGGCTCGGGTATCAGTGGCTGAATAGCCCCAAAAGAAAAAGCACTTTCGCGCACTGTCAACAAGATTCCACCCTTCTTGTCGTCTGATTCAAAAATAGGATTACACAAGAAATTATAATGCCCCACAGGTAAGGCACTCTTTTCAGGTTCAAAGATATCTATCGACTTATTGCAAGTCAATTCTGCTCCTAAGAATATTTTTTCAAAAATCGGAGATAGTTCTTTGTAAACACACGGTAGCGCCTTCATTAATGGAGTTCCAGGAATAGCGAGGTCAAATTGCCGGGACTTTAATAAGGATCTGAAGGCCAGGTTATAAATACAATACAATCCTTCACTCCAACAAATTACCTTAGGAAGGGGGGAATTGAGAGTCAATCCTAATGACAATTTGAGAGCCTCAGGCCAGGATGATATGGGTCCCAAAGGCGTAGCAGCCCAATCGACCGAACGAAGGTCATTGTCTTCAGACAATAACCCATTCAATGCTGACAAACCTGTGCTATTAGTTTCAGGCATATTAGTTGGGTTGGGGCTTACGTATCTAAATTTATATCATTTGTATGACAAATTCAACTCGCGGAGCAATTTTTAAAAGTATCATTCGATGAAATGCAAAGAAGATACACAGGACAATTAGCTACATTTGCAACCGTTTTTTTTCAAACCTTCACCCATCTCAGGCATGATCAGCATTATCACCGGTAGTATTATTCTGAGCTTACTCCATGCCGCTATTCCTAACCACTGGCTTCCGGTCATTGCGATCGGACGCAGGGAACGTTGGAATATGAGAGAGGTTACAGAGATAACTTTCATTACGGCCATTGCTCATGGGCTCAGTACTGTATTCCTGGGATTTCTGCTCAGCTACCTGGGGGCCACACTTGCCACCCATATTGAAGAATTCACCCACTGGATAGGGCCTTCCATTTTGATCATCATTGGGCTTGTATTTATTTACCGCCATCATGTACATAAGCACTTTCATGTCAACGCCCCTGATAAAAAGATCAGCAAGACGAAAATTATCATTACACTTGCCCTTGCTATGTTTTTCTCGCCATGCCTGGAGATTGAAGCGTACTTCCTGATGGCGGGCAGTTATAGTTTCTGGCTTACACTTTTGATTGCCGGTATGTACCTGGTCATTACAACTACAGGCATGTTGCTACTCTCGCGCCTGGCATACCGCCGGGTATTGAAGATCAACTGGCACAAACTCGAACACAATGCCGGGATCATTACCGGAATCACACTTGTAGCTACAGGAATATTGTCATTCTTCATACACTGAAAAGACAACTCCAGGCTGCCAGAATCGGCAAATGGCACTTGCAATTTCTAATATGTGTCATTATTTTCCTGACCTGGCAACAGGTTTCTGAAAAATATCGTTTTACATTTGCCAACTTCTTAAAAGCAATATGAAAGTAACAGAACACATCCAACAGGCCAAAGACACATTAATCTCATTTGAAATATTGCCCCCGTTAAAAGGCAAGACCATAGAGTCTATTTACAATCAATTAGACCCACTGATGGAGTTTGATCCTGCATTCATCAATGTAACATACCATCGCAGTGAACAAATCTTTAAGAAGAAGGCAGATGGGAACTTTGAAAAAATAGAAGTGAGAAAACGGCCGGGTACGGTGGGCATTTGTGCTGCCATCATGAATCATTACAAGGTAGACGCAGTGCCACACCTGATCTGTGGTGGATTTAGCAAACAGGAAACAGAAAATGCGCTAATCGATTTGAACTTCCTCGGTATCGACAACGTGTTAGTGTTACGGGGCGATGCTGCAAAAAATGAAACCGTATTTGAACCTGAAAAAGATGGCCATGCCTATGCATTGGACCTACTCAAACAAACTGCTAATCTCAACAATGGCATCTACCTGGAAGATGATATCAGAGATGGACATAAAACTAATTTTTGTATCGGGGTGGCAGGATATCCTGAAAAACATTTTGAAGCACCGAATTTAGAGAGTGACCTCAATTACCTGCAGCAAAAAGTAAATGCAGGTGCGGATTACATCACCACGCAAATGTTTTTCGATAACTCAAAATTTTTTGAATTTGTAAAATGCTGTCGCGGCAGAGGAATTCAGGTACCCATTATTCCGGGACTGAAACCACTCACCACAAAGCGGCAGTTATCCATACTTCCACGCACGTTTCATGTGGATATTCCAACGGAACTGAGCGATGAGATCATCAAATGCAAAACGGATGCTGATGTAGAAAAGGTGGGTGAAGAATGGCTGTACCAGCAATCAAAAGAATTGAAGGCTAACGGAGTACCTGTATTGCATTATTATACCTTAGGAAAACAACATGTGGTGGCCAATGTTGTAAAGCGATTGTAAGGATAAGAAATCCCCTGAGAATTAGAATGAACGGAAAAATAATTTCCTGTTTCATGCAGCGAATGACTTCAGGCGGCAGTCAACGATAAAAAGCGATACATGAAAAGAATATTTCTTGCAGCAATCTCTCTTTTGTTTTTAGCTTTATTACCTTCCTGTAAAAAAACACAAGGGATCCAAAACCAGGGGATCGTAGGGAAATGGTTATTGATAGAAATCTATGATGGATATCTGAATGGAGGTGGTTTTAAATGGAATAAAATAGATATTGAAAATTCACACACTTTGGAATTCACCCCTGATGGAAAATATACCCGGCAGGAAAATGTAAATGGTAATAATCAAAAATGTTATGGCACTTATGAATTTCAATACAGTAAAGTGGTCGTTAGTACTTTTTGCGAAATATTACCGGACACCCTCACTATTTCTGAATTGAAACCAACCTCACTCATCATAGACAGGCAGGGAATCGAAGGTACCATCCGTTACAAATACAAGGCGATAAAATAATTGAAATACCCAGGCCAATTGCGCATGGTCATCACTTCATCACATCATCTTACCTGCTAACGGTATTTTGATTACTACATGTAGGCAATGTGAGATAGATCGGATTAAACCGGGGCTTGATATTATACGAAAATGAAAAATATCTAAGACCAATATTTATTTATTGGTTTTTTTGTTGTATTTTTGGTCTTAAATA
>JBDHYH010000095.1:0-15424 GCA_039811325.1 Chitinophagaceae bacterium
CAATATCAACGACCAACTTTCTGAATACACAACCAGCACCAGGCACAACAAAACCAAAAGCATATTTGAACTGGGTATTGTTGGATGAGCAGTTCAAATTTGTATCCACCGGTAGTGGCGCAGAGCAGGTAGGCAATGACCAGGAATTTAAAGTGCATGTAAAAAATGATATGCCGGTTTCAAAGAGTGGTTATCTGTACGTTTTTGTGAGTAATGAGACACCGAATATAGATGTGTATTTTGATAATTTGCAGGTGACGCATATTAGAGGGCCGATTTTGGAGGAGACGCATTATTATCCGTTCGGACTGACAATGGCGGGGATAAGTAGCAAGGCACTTTCTTTCGGAAACCCTGAAAATAAATACAAGTACAACGGGATTGAGCACAATACAGATTTTGATTTAAATACTTATGAAGCTTTTTATCGTACTCATGACCCGCAAACCGGAAGATGGTGGCAAATTGATCCTAAAGCGGATTCTTTACTCGGTATTTCCCCCTACAATTCAATGGTCAATAATCCCATTAGTATCAGGGATCCTAAAGGAGATATTATTAAATTTGATGAAAATGCCTCAGCCGAATATAAAGCCAAGGTTCTGATATCAGCAATTACGTTACTTGTAAAAGGCGTCGGCAGTAATTTAATACAACTGGCTAGTTCTAAGAGGACCTATACCTTTCGGGAATCAAAGACTTATGAGAGCATATTTTCCGGAAATAGAGATAACACCGGGGGGACAATTCAATGGAACCCTAATATTGCGCTTTTAACGAGTAATCAAATCGTGATTTCCGCTACCACCATATTAAATCATGAGATGGATCATGCTGCTCACTATGACAACGATCCAAAGAAATATTGGGATGAGAAAAAGGATCGCAAAAAATATTTTGATCCGACTTATGATAATATTGAGGAGAGAAGGGTAATCACAGGAAGCGAACAAAAAACGGCACATGCGATGGGCGAAATAACTGGCGATCAGGTTACAAGAACTGACCATCAGGGTTTTGGATACTATTTAACTCAGTGGCCGAATTCCACCAAGGGAACCTTTATTCCAGATGAAGGCTCTAAATTGGATAACATTATCATTGAATTAAAGAAGAAAAAAAGCAAAAATCAATGATTAAAATAAAATGGACATTAGGTATTTTATTGCTATCAATTGGGTATAGCGCCGGAGCACAAAAAATTAAACGTGTCCGAATTGTTTCTGTACCAATCTATACCACTTCTATTGCTCGTATTTCCTGTAAAGGGTTTGACCGAACTTTTGATGCTTACTGGAGAAGGGAATTTTTAATAACAAAGCCAGAGATACGTAAAAAATTAGAAGTGCTTTTATCCCATTGTAAGCCAACAAAACTAGATGGAATTGACGTACGTGGTAAATTGATCATTAGTTATTGTGATAAAGGAATGAGCAACAAAACAATTTGCTTTGATGGGTCTGGACACTTTTCAAAAGATGGTACTATTTGTGAAGACTTTGATCTATTTAATTTCTTACTACATAACCGTTTTATAACTGAAGGTCTGTAGTATGCTTTCATGGTTACACCTGCTGTTCGGAGTCAAACCTACTGACATATCATTTATCTTTACTCTGTAAGCCTACAATGTGTCCGAAATCAGCGACAAAAATATCAGCAGCATTACCTACAAGCTTTTCGGTGGTGCGGTCCCGAACGTTCGGGATGAGAATGATCAATTACAATTCATTGGTCATGAAGAAGGCAGGATAAGGCCTGTGAAAGATGTGAACAACAACATCACTGGCTTTGCTTACGATTACTTTTTGAAAGACCATTTGGGGAATCCGCAGCGGCGGACAAATTCTCGTATGGTGCTCACCGAAGAACAAAAGGATGATCCATATCCACCAGCCAGAATGCGTGTCCCGATGGTACCGTCGAGAGTAACAGCACAAGCCACCACAGACGAAGCGCTCTATGCAAACCTGCCGCAAACAAGAGTAAGCAAACCCGCAGGTTATCCAAACGATACTTATACCAATCCGAATAACAATGTTGCAAAGACAAATGGCAACGGAAGTAAAATCGGCCCAAGCATTATCCTGAAAGTCATGGCCGGTGATAAATTTAATATCCGTGTGAGTAGTTGGTACAAGAAAAACACCGGCGACCCAAATCCACCCAATAGTATTACAACAGATTTAGTAACCGGTCTCATCAACAGCCTGACAGGAACCGGCGGGCCTGTACATGGAGCTATTACATCAGCGCAACTGACGAGCAGTGGAGTTATGCAAATATCAACGACCAGCTTCCTGAATTCACAACCAGCACCCGGAAGTACAAAGCCGAAGGCGTACATCAGTTGGATGTTGTTGGATGAGCAATTCAAATTTGTATCAACTGGAAGTAGCGCGGAGCAGGTTGGAAATGATCAGGAATTTAAAGTGCATGTAAAAAATGACATGCCGGTTTCAAAGAGTGGTTATCTGTACGTTTTTGTGAGTAATGAGACACCGAATATAGATGTGTACTTTGATAATCTGCAAGTGACACACATCAGAGGACCGATATTGGAGGAAACGCATTATTATCCATTCGGACTGACTATGGCAGGGATAAGTAGTAAAGCATTATCATTCGGAAACCCTGAAAATAAATACAAGTACAACGGTAAGGAACTTCAATCAAAAGAATTTTCTGATAACAGTGGCTTAGAAACTTATGATTATGGTGCAAGGATGCAAGACCCTCAATTGGGAAGATGGTGGACGATAGATCCACTTGCTGATAAAATGCGCAGGTTCTCTCCTTACAATTATGCATTTAATAATCCCATTAGATTTATTGACCCCGATGGAATGGCACCGGAAAGGATTTTCAACGTTACTATGAAAGATGGTACTGTAGAACAAAAGGAAATCAAAGATGGAGTAAACGAAACAGTTAACATCGCAGAGTATGATTATAATATGCTTGAAATGACCTTTAATAATGACAATTCCGCTGATAAATCAAAGTATAATGATTACTATGATAGATTGTCTCCAGGGTCAAAAGGTTATGAGGTTGCATTAAAAGCAAGAAGCCTGGAGGGGACGGATGCCTATGCATTTGATGTAAGGAAAGGCGATTTTCCTGCAAATACTGACAAATGCAATAAGTATGTTTATGATGTTTTAAGAGAGACCAATTCTATTGATAAATATCCGTTCGGTTCACCTCCAATGGCAGGTGAATATGCAAACCCCGATTTTAAAGTAAAGGGAGGACTTGATGTAGTTAATCTTGATAATAATAAAGTCAAATTGGGTGATGTGGTTGCAGGCGCACATAATTATTCGGGCAGTACTGCCTCTGGTCATGTGGAAATTGTGTCCTATATAACACCTGATGGAACAGTTTATTCATCTGGAGCTCACGATAAAACTGTGTTCACGAGTTTTAAAGCTCAGAAGATGTTGAACAACGAAACTTTTCAGGATAGGGCTGGCGACTTTAAATATAAGCCAGTGACTGTCAGAAGGCCAAAATAATTTTTATGAAATACGGGATATTATTATGTTTGAATTGTATTATTGGGTACTATACAATTTCTCAATCGTATAAGGAGCCTGAATATAAGTTTTTAGACAAATTTGAAAACGCTGATTTAAATTATAATTCAATTGATTCTATAAATTTTAAGACAAAGGGGCTCCTTATGCTTGATTCAGTCTTCAACGTTGTAAAAGGCAGTTATACCATTTATAGGTTTATGACTTATGACAGGGGTATTTTATTTGATGACCATGAATCGGATTTCAACAATCTAATAATTTTAAAGGTGGACAGTACTAATAGAATTATTGACGGTTTTCAATATTTTTTACAAAATCCACAAATGCCTTCAACCTGTTTTCTATATAGGATATGTAAAAAGATGTATCTCAGGCAGAAGATAAAAATATCAAAACTTAAATTTAAAAGAGTGCATAAGATAGACAAAGAGTTCTTTACATGTTCATTGGTGCCAATATATTTAAAAGACAATCGATACCTTACTTTTGGGAGCAAAAGATAAGAGTCAAGAGTTTTTCTTAATGGCGCAGATATGCAGCCAAGCCCCTTGTGTGATGACGTATCTGTGCCGTGAATAATTATCTGTGCCGTAAATAACTCTTACATTTATGAATGAGTAAGAAATTCAAATTCACCGACGACGATAAGACTTACTTTGTAACATTTAATTGATTTACCAACATTGACGAAATGACTCAACGGCACAGATACGCTTACGTACATTTCCGACGCTGCATATCTGCGCCAGTGAGATTTGATTTAGGGTAAGATAAAAACGGAGTGTTAGGGAGCCATGCAAAGCAACAATACAACGGCAACATCGGCGGCATGATCTGGAAAAGCAAAGGCGATGGAGAAAAGCGGAAGTATGATTTTGATTATGATGCGGTGAATAGGATATTGTCAGCAGATTTCAATCAATACACAGGCAGTAGTTTTAATAAAACAGCCGGAGTAGATTTTAGCATGACGAACATGAGTTATGATGCCAATGGAAATATCATGACGATGAACCAGAAAGGTTTAAAAATAAATTCCTCGCCACTCATAGATCAGTTGGCATACACCTACCAAGCTAACAGCAATAAACTTTCGAAAGTGGTAGATGCAGTTGTTGACAAAGACAGCAAGTTGGGAGACTTTAAATACGACCCGGCCACCAAAGGCACAACCGATTACAGTTATGATGCCAATGGTAATCTCATTTCAGATGCCAATAAAAAAATCAGCAACATAACTTACAACTATTTAAATCTTCCTTCTGTAATAACTGTAACCGGGAAGGGAACGATTACCTACACCTACGATGCCGCAGGCAACAAACTCAAAAAAGTAACAGTTGATAATACAGTAGCACCATCAAAAACCACCACAACATTATACATCGGCGGAGCGGTTTATGAAAATGATGAGTTGCAGTTTGTTGGACATGAAGAAGGAAGAATAAGATTCAAACCTGCAGCGGGACCAGTTTTCTTCTCCGAAAGAGTATCTCAGGAACTGGTAGCTTCCGCCTGCTTTAGGAAAGGCAGCGCCGAGTTCGCTCCATACCATTGCGTCTAAAAAGGATAAAGCTGCTCCGGCGAGCCATGCATACAAAAACCAGGGCCCGTTCATCATAGCGATCACCATCGGCAATGTGATAAAGGGGCCGATGCCCACCATGTCTATCATGTTGATAGCGGTGGCTTGTCTCAGGCTTAATCTTCTTTCTAAAAGAGCCATACTGGGTGAATCACTTTCTGTAGGAATGATTGAAAGTAATCAATTGATGGCAATCGTTGAAAAAGGGATAGATACACTTTTGTTATCTAACCCTCAATATCTATTCGAAAAGCAGGAAAAGTTTATTCCGGATGGATAGCGCTGGTGGTAGTGGTTGTGGTCTTTGGCGCGTCCTTTTCATTCATTCCGGCTTCCAGTTCTTTTTTTACATTATCCTTGGCGTCATTGAATTCACGAATACCCCTTCCAATGCCACGCATCAGGTCAGGAATTTTTTTGCCACCAAAAAATAATAATACGACCAGTACGATCAGTATCCATTCAGAACCGCCTGGCATAGAGAGCAGGAACGTGTTGTTGATAAATTGAAGCATTGTGCTTTTTAATTAGGTGAATTGCGACTACAAAAGTAAAGGAATAGTTTAATGCGAATCGTATTTTTGTTTTTTAACGATTTGCAAATTTTTAATGTCTAAAGAATTATTTTCATGAACTACTGGCTCGTAAAATCAGAACCTTCTGTATATAGCTATGACAACCTTATACATGACAAGAAAACCTTCTGGGACGGTGTACGTAACTATGCTGCGAGGAATTACCTGAGGCAAATGAAAAAGGGCGATCAGGCCTTTTATTACCATAGCAATGAAGGAATGGAAATTGTAGGAATCGTAACGATTGTCAAAGAAGCCTACCAGGATCCTACCACAGATGATCATAATTGGGTAGTAGTAGATGTAAAGCCGCTCAAAAGACTTAAAAAGCCGGTTACGCTCCAGGACATCAAAAATGAAAAGTTGCTTTCAGAAATGGAACTTGTAAAAAATTCAAGGTTATCTGTTCAGAAGGTGACACCGGAAGCGTGGGAAAAAATTCTGAAAATGTCGGAACAGTAATCTACAGGCAGATAGAGTCTTGCCCGGTAGTTACATGTATTTTCAATGGAACAGATGCTTTGAGTTGTTCATAATATCTCAGAGTGTTATGTTCTCAATGACTTGAACCGGAAAATAATGGTCAACCATTAAGAAATATTTTAGCCACTCTACTTATGGAAAAGATTACAGTTTTTACAGGGGCCGGCATCAGCGCAGAAAGCGGACTGAAAACCTTCCGTGATGAGGATGGTCTTTGGATGGGCTACAATGTTTATGAGGTAGCCACTCCGGAGGGTTGGAAAGCTAACCGTAAACTGGTGCAGGAGTTTTATAACATGCGGAGGAGAGAAGTGGCGAAGGCAATTCCGAATGCTGCTCATGAGGCAATTGCCGAATTGCAATCGAAGTACCATGTTCAGGTAATAACTCAGAATATTGATGACTTGCATGAGCGTGCAGGTTCCAAAAATGTGATTCACCTGCATGGTGAAATTTTCAAGATGAAGAGCGATCGGGATGGAACGATGATTAGTGAAATAAGAGATGATATAGATGCCGATGCCAAAGCACCTGATGGCGGATACTGGAGGCCTCACGTAGTCTGGTTTGGTGAGGCAGTACCGGAAATGGAAAGTGCAGAATTGGAATTAAGGGATGCCGATATTTTTATTGTTGTTGGTACCTCTTTGCAGGTGTATCCTGCTGCAGGGCTGGTGTATGCCTTACCTCCCGGGATTCCGAAATACCTGGTTGACAAAAATCCGCCTTCTGTTTCAAACCTACATGGTTATACAGTGATAGGAAAACCGGCCACAGAAGGAATGCAAGACCTATTGAAGTTGATATAATTATTTTTCGACGATAATTGTTTTTTCCTGCTTCATATAAACATTGAAATAGCCCAGTGCCCCTCCTTTGATGTTGGTGATCGGATTTCCTGGTGCTACTACTTCTGTTCCTCCGGTGCTACTCTGGCTCAGCGAGTAAAAGAATTTGTAAACTGAGGGGGAAATGCATTGCATCTGTACTTCGATAGTATCGCCAGGATTGATACGCTGGTCATCAGACTGGTCAAAGTAAGCAAGGAAGGTATTGATCGATCTGCCATCGGAATATTCATCATTCATCACAAAAATGTTGGAGTTCTGTACTCCATTTTTGAACTGAAGGAAACGATATGAATCTCCTTTCCCTGTTGGATCACGGAAGTCGACATAAGCGAATTTTCTGATACTGCCGAAGGCTTCAAAATCCTGCAGGTATAAACTGTCAAATGCAACCTTGCGGGGGGCCTTTACTTCAGATGTAAATATCTGATCACCGATTATTGCTTTCAATTCATACGTATGGCCTGGTTGCGCTCTTAGAAAATCTGAGTGATACACTCCGGGAGTTATTTCTGGTATCCCAACTGGCATTCCTCCGTTATCGCTGATCGTTATCTGTGCCAGGGGAACGCCCGGAAAAATAGTTCTGTCGTTGAGCCTTATCGTTTGTGTGATATATACAATGCAATCTCCCTTTTCATTGCTCATGTTGGCTTCGATCACGTATTTAGGCGGTACATCATCCGTCTTTAATCTGATCACCTTTTCGCAACCTCCGGCAATGAATAGGATGACTACAGCTACAATCAGGAGAATACTATATGAATAAGATTTCTTCATTTCTAAAACTTGAAATTATAACTGATAGAGGGAACAAACTTAAACAAGGCCGTTTGTACAGCTTCTGTTCTGGTGATGTCAGACTTTGATTGTCTGAAAGAAATTGTATAGGCATTTTCTCTGCCGTAAGCATTGTACAGGCTGAATGCAAGTTCGGATGTGAATCGTCCTTTTGATTTAAAAGTTTTTGTAGCACCTAAATCCAATCGGTGGTAATCCGGCATCCGGTAACCGTTCCGTTTTGAATAATAGAAATACAATTGATTGTTCAGTGTGTATTTGCTTTCCGGAAATGAGACGGCATCCCCTGTATAATAGACCCACGTTGCAGAAAGCGTCCATCTTCTTCCTGCCTGGTAACTCACTACAACAGATACATCGTGTGTCCGGTCCTGCCTCGCATTGTACCAGTCATCGCCGTTGATCCCATTGATTTTTTTCTCTGATTTGCTGAGTGTGTAACTGATCCAACCGGATAACTTTCCAATTTTTTTTCTCAGAAAAAATTCAAGTCCGTAAGCCCTGCCTATGCCATAGAGTAATTGTGTTTCTACCGCAGTCTCCCTGTCCAGGTCAGCGCCATCCCGATAGTCGATCTGATGCTGCATTTCTTTATAATACGTTTCCACACTGAATTCATATTTTCCATTCATTGAATTCTTATACCAACCGAGAGAAAACATGTCAGCAATCTCAGGTTTGATATTGTTGGTGGTAGATATCCAACGGTCTGTAGGTCTTGATGTGGTACTGTTGCTCAGCAGGTGCAGGTTTTGAGTATTCCGGGTATAGGCTGCCTTTAGGGCACTTGTAGGAGATACCATCAAACGCAGGCCTGCTCTCGGTTCTGCATTGAAGTAAGTTTTCAAAACTTTTCCTGCGCCTATATACATCGTGTCCAGTATCACACCATTCGGATCAATGTTGTAGAAATGCCCTTTACCCAAAACACTAAACGATTCTCCCCGAAGTCCTAAGTTGACAGATAATTTATTTGATACTTTCCACTCGTCAGAAAAGTACAAAGCATTTTCAAGGGAATATCTTTTTTCGAATGTGACCGGATTGAAGTTGGAAGATGCATCAGTCGTAATATCTCCCGGGTTGATGGTGTGGTATATAACGTCAACGCCTGCACGAAACTGATGTTTGCTTCTGCTCCATTGCCATTCCTGCTTCAGGTGTCCGTCGCGAATGCGGGAAAAGATATTCAGGTTGTTGGCGCCAAAACTGATGTTGATATCATAGTCGAAATTACTGTAGATGAGCGATGTGTTGGAAAATACATTGTTGTTGTAGATATGATTCCATCTCAGGGTTGCTGTAGCATTTCCCCATCGAAGCCCGATCTCCTTGCCGGCAGCGAGGTGGTCGTTTCCAAAATATCCGCTTAGAAAAAGCTGATCTTTCCTGCCCAGTTTGTAATTTACTTTAGTATTCAAATCATAAAATCCAATGCGGTTTTTGTTGATGGTTGAGTCTTTGGACAATTTCAAAAACGGATCAACATAAGTGGATCTTCCTGATACAAGGAACGATGAAACATCTTTTTGCAATGGCCCTTCAATATTCAATCTTGATGAGATGAGGCCAATACCGCCGCTCATACTGAAGTTTTGATTGTTGCCATCATTCATCCTTACATCGATTACAGATGAGAGCCTGCCTCCATACTGCGCGGGCATAGAGCCTTTGTAAACAGTAACATCTTTGATCACATCTGCATTGAATGTAGAGAAAAAGCCTAACAAGTGGGATGCGTTATATACAACGGCCTCGTCAAGTAAGATCAGGTTTTGATCGGCATTGCCTCCACGTACATAGATACCACTGCTGCCTTCACTTGCAGGTTTGATGCCGGGCAACAGTTGAATGGCTTTCAGAGGATCACGTTCGCCAAACAGTTGTGGAATCGTTTTCATTTCCTTCGCCGTCATCTTGTCCACACCTAATTGAGTGTTCTTGAGAGACCGGCCTCCTGATGGAAGATTAATAACCACTGATTCCAGCGTCTTGACGGAAGTGATTAGTGAAAAATCATGTAGCATGTTTTTGTTCAGGTCTATGGCGAATTGCTCCGGTTCCATAGCAGCATAGGAGGCTACTACAGTCACCTTTCCGGAAGGTAATACAAGTGAATAAAACCCATAAGCATTCGAGATAGTTGCGTATTTTCCGTCATCAGTTTGAATAGTAGCGCCAATGATGGTTTCACCTGTTGCTTTCGAGCGCACAGTGCCGCTCAATGTATAAGTTTCCTGCGCGGAAAGATGAAGTGTCAGCAGGAGGAGGAAGGTTGCAATAAGCGTTTTCAATCAACGGATTTTTGGCAAATCTATTTTTTTAAATCTAATTGTTACTTCCGTTCATAGAAAGGGCACTACTTCAAATGCCAGGTGTGGTCATTTCTTCCCTGTAAAACAATGAAGGGATGTGTTTCTTTTTTCTGATACTCCATCTTGGTTGTAATAATTTATTCATCTTCCAATGGGATCAGAAACCAGTCATCCATTTGTTTTCACCTATTTTTGCGCAAAAAAAATCAAGATGCAAACTGTAGTCGTTATTCACAGCCTTTTACGTTGGTTCATTGTTGTCTTTGCATTGTGGACCATATTTTCGGCGGTCTCCGGGCTGATGAACAAATCACCCTATAAGAAGGGAGCCAATCTCAGCAATTTATTGTTCATGGTTTTTATGGACATGCAGTTGGTATTTGGCTTTATACTTTACTTCAATAATGGCTGGTTCAGTATGCTCAAGCATTTAGGCGATCACATGAAGAATCCTATGGAGCGTTTTTTCACTTTGGAGCACTGGCTGCTGATGATCATTGCGTGGGTACTGGTTCATGCCGGCAGAACGGCTGTGAAGAAAGCT
The DNA here is from genome assembly GCA_039811325.1 of Chitinophagaceae bacterium. Lineage (GTDB taxonomy): Bacteria > Bacteroidota > Bacteroidia > Chitinophagales > Chitinophagaceae > Ginsengibacter. Next base: position 10,697 of record JBDHYH010000095.1, read on the forward strand.
GATACGCCACACAAGAAATACAAGAAGACTTTAATTTATTTTGGAATCGCATTCCTTCTGATACTAATCGCTATTCCGTGGCCGTTTAGAGAAGAACTGGGCCGCCAGTGGTTCAGATGGTTTTAGAATTTGAATGACCCCCTAAGAGAAAACGAAGTGAAATGAATGTAGGTAAAGACAGGCCCATCATCCTGATTACAAATGATGATGGAATTACAGCACCGGGATTGCACAACCTGGTGGAGGCGGTAAAAGATTTGGGCGATGTAATAGTAGTAGCTCCTGACAAGCCTCAAAGCGGTATGGGACACGCGATCACAATCGGTGTACCGTTACGGCTGACAAAACTCAACCAATTTGTAGAAGGCGCTGTAGAGGCTTACCAAACTACCGGTACACCTGTTGATTGTGTGAAGTTGGCTGTTGACAAGATACTGCATCGCAAACCGGATATCTGTTTGAGCGGAATCAATCACGGAGCCAATCACAGCATCAACGTGATCTATTCCGGAACGATGAGTGCTGCGATGGAGGCATCCATTGAGAGCATTCCTTCAGTTGGGTTCAGTTTACTGGATTTCAGGGTAGATGCGGATTTCAGCGCCAGCAGAGTGTATGTGCACAGGATTGTAGAGAGCCTGTTGAAAAGAAAAAATCTGCCAAAACATTTGTTGCTGAATGTGAACATTCCGGCAGTGCCTCTCGATCTATTGAATGGAATCAAGGTGTGCCGGCAGGCTTATGCCAAATATGATGAAGACTTTGATGAACGCATGGATCCGAATGGCAGAAAGTATTATTGGCTCACCGGTGAATTCAAAAATTTTGATGAAGGCGATGATACTGATGTGTGGGCGTTGGAGCATAATTATGTCAGCGTGGTGCCGGTACAGTTTGACCTTACTAACTATGAATTAAAAAAAGAATTAGAAAAAAACTGGGATGTCCTATGATATTCAAAAAAGACAATTTTATTTTCGGGCTTACGCTGGGACTGGTAGCGCCGGCGATCGGTTTTCTCATTTATAAACTGATCAAATTTCAATTATATTCTCTTGATGAGATGCTTTCATTTCTCAAAGCAAATCCCAACCTGATCACCAGTTTCATCAGTATTTCTTTGCTGGCGAATGCGGTTTTATTTACCATCTATGTAAACGGGCGCCGCGACAAAACTGCAAAAGGAATTTTTGTATTGACAATTGTCTATGCTGCAATAGCACTGGCGTTTAAGTATTGGTGAGTTCTTTTGAATGGCTAATGGTTAATTGTTAATGGTTAATTGTTAATGGTTAATTGAGAATCCATTTACTACGAATAATCCGCTGGTGTTGAGGAAAAATGAATGCTTCGACGGGCTCAGCAAACGATCAACGATCAACGATCAACGATCAACGATCAACGAACAACGAGTAACGACCGACGATCAACGAACAACGAACAACGAACATCTCTCAATACAAATTCACTTCCTGCTTTTCCCATTCTACTCTTACCTTTTGAGAAAAAACAGAGTCAATGGCCTTGCCACAATAGTCAGGCTGGATGGGCAGTTCACGGCTGTATCTTCTGTTGATGAGCACACATAACTCTACTTTTTTTGGCCTGCCAAATGAAAGTAATGCATCCATTGCTGCCCTGATGGTTCTGCCGGTGAAGAGTACATCATCTATGAGCACCACATTTTTTTCCTCGAGAGAAAAAAGGATGTCGGTCTTGTTGGGCTGATGAAGTTCTTTGCGGATGTCATCTCTGTAAAAGGTGATGTCCAATTTTCCATAAGGGATATCCACTCCCGGCAAAATATTCTTAAGTGCCTCTGCTATCTTATCAGCCAGAAAAATACCTCTCGGCTGTATGCCCACCAAAGCAAGAGAATTAGTATCGAAATAGTTCTCGGCTATCTGGCATGCGAGCCTGTCAATAATGATCTGAAGTTGTTGCCTGTCAAGAATTGTAATCATGCCGCATCAGGTATTATCTGTAGGGTTATGCTTCTTTCATAAAAGGATAACGGTAATCCACCGGCGGGACAAATGTTTCCTTGATGGTGCGTGCGCTCAGCCAGCGATACAGGTTCAATATACTTCCCGCTTTATCATTGGTGCCACTTCCGCGTGCTCCGCCAAATGGCTGTTGGCCCACAACGGCGCCGGTTGGCTTATCATTGATATAAAAGTTTCCTGCATTGTGCAACAACTTCTGTGTAGCTCTTTCGATAGCAGCACGGTCTCTTGCGAAAATAGAACCGGTAAGTGCATAGGGAGAAGTGCTGTCCAACAGTTTCATGGTATCATCAAACTTGTTCTCATCATAAACATAGATTGTAAGAACAGGCCCAAACAGCTCTTCGCACATGGTTACATATTTCGGGTCAGAAGCTTCTATGACGGTCGGTTCAATGTAGTACCCGTTAGTCTTATCACACTTGCCACCTACGAGAATCTTTGCACCTTTATCTTTCTTAGCTCCTTTGATATAACTTTCCAATTTGTCAAAACTCTTTTCATCTATTACAGCATTCACGAAATTTGAAAAATCATCTACCGGGCCCATCTTCATGGTCTTGATTTCTGCCACTAATTTCTTTTTGATCTCGGATGCAATATTTGAAGGAAGATAAGCACGGCTTGCAGCAGAACATTTTTGTCCCTGGTATTCGAAAGCACCACGACACAACGCTGTCACTACTTCATCCACATCGGCGCTGCTGTGCACCATCACAAAATCTTTGCCTCCTGTTTCGCCAACAATGCGCGGGTATGATTTATAAATTTTAGTGTTTTCGCCGATTTGCTTCCACATAGTTTTAAATACACCGGTACTTCCTGTAAAGTGAATACCTGCAAAGTCCGGATGATTGAAAACGACATTGCCGAAGGAAGGTCCGTCGGTGAAAACAAGATTGATAACTCCATCAGGAAGCCCTGCTTCTTTCAATATCTTCATAAACATCTGTGCACTATATACCTGTGTGTGTGCGCACTTCCACACTACAACATTACCGCACATCGCTACAGATGTAGGCAGATTGCCTCCGATAGCTGTAAAGTTGAATGGAGTGATGGCAGCTACAAAACCTTCCAGTGGGCGATACTCCATGCGATTGTTGATACCGGGAGCGCTGATGGGCTGGTCATTGTATATTTTATCGAGAAAATGAACATTGAATCTCAGGAAGTCGATGATCTCGCATGCAGCGTCAATTTCGGCCTGGTAGGCATTCTTGCTCTGGCCCAGCATTGTTGTAGCACACATCAATGCACGGTATTTCGTTGCAATGAGGTCTGCTGCTTTCAGAAATATATGAGCACGGCTTTCCCATGACAAAGCAGCCCATTTGTCTTTTGCTTTCAGTGCAGCATTGATAGCGTTTTTTACATGACTGCTATCGCCACTGTGGTACGAGCCAAGTAGCACTTTGGTTTCATGTGGTGGGCGTATTTCTTTCTTGTTTCCAGAGCGTACTTCCTTATCACCGATGTACATCGGCACATCCACCTTGTTCTTCTTACATTCTTTGAGTGCTTTCTTTAGTGCGTCGCGTTCGGGAGTTCCGGGCGCATAACTGAGTACCGGTTCGTTGGCCGGTAACGGGTAATGAAAATTTCCAAAATGCATGGCTATATGATTTAATTGGCTGAAAAAATATTTGACAGCCTTTTATTTTTGTTGATACATTACTTCCTTCACTAAGTTGACAGTACGCCCAATGCTTGGTGTGTATGCTTCCACCAGGTTGGGGGCATAGTGCATTGGCGCATCGGCAGATGTAATCCTTCTTACAGGAGCGTCCAGGTAATCGAATCCTTCCTTCTGAATGCGGTAAGCTACCTCGGAAGAAACAGATGCAAATGGCCATTCTTCTTCTACGATCACCAGTCGGTTAGTCTTTTTTACCGAATCCAAAATAGTATGCCAGTCCAGTGGACGAATGGTTCGCAGGTCGATCACTTCAGCGCTTACATTGTCTTTTGCCAGTTCTTCAGCAGCGCCCAGAGCCACTTTCATCATTTTATTAAAGCTCACGATGGTTACGTCTGAACCTTCACGGGCTACGTTGGCCACTCCGATAGGGATGGTATATTCTTCTTCAGGAATTTCGCCTTTATCGCCATACATCACTTCACTTTCCATAAAAATAACAGGGTTGTCATCGCGGATGGCGCTTTTCAATAATCCTTTGGCATCGTAAGGGTTACTTACCGATACCACTTTTAAACCGGGAATGTTTGCGTACATGGCTTCATAAGCTGTGGAGTGCTGAGCGCCTAACTGGCCTGCACTTCCGTTTGGTCCGCGAAACACGATAGGGCATCCCACCTGTCCGCCACTCATGGCGAGCATTTTTGAAGCAGTGTTCAGAATCTGGTCCAGGGCGAGGTTCGCAAAGTTCCAGGTCATGAATTCTACAATGGGGCGAAGTCCATTTTGGGCAGCGCCTACTGCTATGGCTGTGAATCCAAGTTCAGCGATGGGGGTATCGAGGATTCTATGGGGGCCGAATTCAGCCAACATACCCTGGCTCACCTTATAAGCGCCGTTATATTCGGCCACTTCTTCACCCATCAAAATAATATTGGAATCTCTTCTCATTTCTTCCTGCATCGCTTCGCGCAGGGCTTCTCTGAACGCAACTTCTTTCATAAAGTAATTTAAATCAGTAGATAAAAACTTTTTTACCTGTTTTTTGAAGCGCAAAGTTACCGGATACAGGGTAAATAATCA
>JBDHYH010000096.1:0-15261 GCA_039811325.1 Chitinophagaceae bacterium
TGTTTATCAAAACCATTGTAGTGGAAATGTTGCTCGCCTTCCACATCATTCTTTTTCTTCAGTCGCGTTGGAAAAAGGTCAAAACCTAAAATAATTTTTTATAAATATCACTAAGATCCCGGGAATATTCCGGGATCTTTTGTTTCAGTCAGCACGCCATAGATTGTTATACGATTTTGAATTTTAATCCAGGCCACGGGCTTCCCATACAATACTCCGCCTCGGCAGATGATAGCAGTTTAGACCAAATTTATTGGTCTATTCGCTGCGATGAACGAATATCCGTTCGGTATTACTTTTCTGAATTTTGATCCTGACCCTGCCGGGTATAACATTTACCGCAATCAAAAATATATTGTGCCGATTTGTTTGTTATATTTCACCCAAGAATAATGGCAAAAAATAAACATTGTGAAAGAACTGAAATTTCGATTTGAAGAATTCCTGAACAGGCATGATCTTCCGGATTACATCATCCCATATATCGTATTCCTGGCATTGTTGCTGGTTGCCGGTATACTTTTGTACCTGAGTGTCTTCATTACCAGGCAGGCACTGGAAAGGATAGTAGGACGCCTGTTTAAACGTACAAAGAATAACTGGGACGACTTACTGATCAGGCATAAACTATTTTCGGCAATTGGATACCTGGTTTCTGTAATTGTTTTGAAAATTGCAGCACCTTCCCTGTTTGAAGATTTTCCGAAAACTCTTGTTTATATCAACAGGATCATAGATGCTTATTTTGTTTTTGTGATCGTACATATCATCATTGTATTTCTGAAGGCAACTGAAGATCATCTGTCACAATCACAGTTGTTTATTGAAAAGCCACTGGCCAGTTATTTTCAATTGTTCCGAATTATACTTTATATTATTGCTTTCATTCTCGGGCTATCGATTGTTTTAAGCAAATCGCCGGTGTATTTGTTAGGGGCCTTTGGCGCAATGACAGCAGTACTGCTGCTGATTTTCAAAGACACTATTTTGGGATTGGTTGCCAGCATTCAGATTTCTACAAATGACATGGTACGTATAGGGGATGCCGTGGAAATGCCAAAGCATAATGCGGATGGAGATGTCATTGCCATTAACCTGAATACCGTCAAGATTCGTAACTGGGACAACACCATCACTACGGTACCTACTTATTTTTTTATTACTGAAGGGTTCAAAAACTGGCGTGGCATGCAGGAGAGTGGGGGAAGGCGTATCAAGAGATCGATCCAGGTAAGTATGGCTTCTATAAAATTTGCTGATCAGAAGATGCGTGAAAAATTTTTGAAAATAGATTTAGTAAAAGATTATGTAAGAGATCGCCAAAATGAAATAGAAACTTACAATAATGAAAGAAATGTAAATACAAATGTGCTCATCAATGGACGCCGGCTCACCAATATTGGTGTATTTAGAATTTACGTTCAGAAATATGTGGAAAGCCATCCGGGTATTCATCACGGGATGAGCCGGATGGTGCGTCAACTCACACCAGGTGAATTTGGTATTCCCATCGAAATATATTGCTTTACCAATACCACCAAATGGGCTGAATATGAAAATATACAATCAGATATTTTCGATCATGTATTAGCGGCCGCCCACTTTTTTGAATTAGATGTATTTCAATCACCGTCCGGAAAAGACCTGGGTAAGTTTGCAAAAGATTTGGAGACAGATTCAGAGCAATGACTAATGGGTCATGCAGGTTGTAGTTGTGATTGCACCATCTTCATGGCCAAATCCAATTGCTCTTTTTCAGAAAGATTTGTATTGTCTAAAACAACGGCGTCGTCTGCCTTGCGCAAAGGAGATATCTCACGATTGCTATCGATATAATCCCGCATGGCAATATTTGCTTTCACTTCATCAATAGTGATATTCGGGTTTTTATCAAACATTTCAGTGTATCTTCTTTCAACACGAACTGCTTCATCTGCTGTCATGAATATCTTTACACGTGCATCAGGGAAAACTGTTGTTCCGATGTCTCTTCCATCCATCACGATCCCTTTTTTCTGCCCCATCTTTTGCTGCTGTGCTACTGCAAACTCACGTACCTCACGAATAGCAGCTACTTCAGAAACTTTCTCAGCTACTACGATGTCGCGGATGATGTACTCGACATTTTCATCATTGAGAAAAATTTCTGATTGGTGAGTAAAAGAATTTACAGAGAAGTGCAGGTTGATATCTTTCAGCGCTGCTTTTACTTCGGATGACTCGTTCCAGTTCACATTATTGCGCAGAAAGTATAAAGTGATGGCTCTGTACATGGCGCCGCTATCAATATAGAGATAGCCTAATTTTCTTGCTAACTGGCGCGCAAGAGTGCTTTTACCGCAGCTTGAAAGCCCATCTATCGTAACAATGATTTGCTGATCCATGCCTTAGCAAAAGTCAACAAAAAACGTCATTTGACAAAATGAAAATGCAGTCGTTTTTCAGATCATAATGCAACAGCAGGTTCTGCTTTTTTAGCAATATCAGCGTTGATCGTGGAAATACGACGAATCACGCTGCTGCTGAAATCTTCAAAGGCTTTCTTGCTGATTTCATCATCGCCCATCATCACAGGTACTCCGATGTCACCACCTTCCCTGATAGACTGAACCAAAGGTATTTCACCGAGGAATGGTATATCAAATTCATCTGCCAATTTTTTACCTCCTTCTTTTCCGAAGATGTAGTATTTGTTATCCGGCAATTCGGCAGGAGTGAAATAGCTCATATTTTCCACAAGTCCAATGACGGGTGTTCTCAATCCGGGTTGGTTAAACATGGCAACACCTTTCTTAGCATCTGCCAGAGCTACCAACTGTGGTGTAGTTACAACTACTACTCCTGTCACAGGAACAGATTGTACAATTGTGAGGTGTATATCTCCAGTGCCCGGAGGCATGTCGATGACGAGATAATCCAATTCGCCCCAGTCCACATCACTTACAAACTGCCTGATGGCGCTGCTCACCATTGGCCCGCGCCAAACCACGGCTTGTCGTTCGTCCACAAGCAATCCGATGCTCATCAATTGGATGCCATATCGTGTGATCGGAACAATTTTTCCTTTGCCATTTACATCGCGCATTTGCGGACGCTCCCCACGCACACCCATCATGATGTGTCCGCTTGGCCCATAGATATCAGCATCCATCAACCCAACTTTAGCCCCTTTGGAAGCAATAGCTAATGCAAGGTTAGTGGCAACAGTACTTTTGCCGACTCCACCTTTGCCGCTCACTACAGCGATAATATTTTTTACATCCTTCAGCACGTCTTTCTTGTCCATACGTGCAGAGGTAGTGTTGCTGCTCCATTCTACAGTTACATTAGCTTCAGGGTAAATCTCTTTGATGAAATGATTGCAGTCTTTCTTGATCCTGTCCTTCATAGGGCAGGCAGGTGTGGTGAGCACTATAGTAAAGGATACATCATTGCCATTAATGCGGATGTCTTTTACCATGTTGAGTGTAACAAGGTCGTTTTTCAAATCAGGTTCCTGTACATTGGAGAGTGCTCTGTAAATTTCGGATTCTCTCATGGTTGAATGTTATGTTAAAAACAATTAGCAGCCGCAAATTTAACCATTGAAGGGTTTACTTTGTTTTCACAATAAGGAAATTGTGTAATTATTAATTTCAACTGTACCTGTAGAATGCTTATTTTGAGGAAATGAAGAAAATTTTACCTGTCATAATTATTTTCCTTTTTACTTTTCATAGTGCTCGTGCACAGTTCGAATCTTTTCGTGATTCTGTGGTACAACTCTATGGAGTAGTGATGTCTGCCGACAGTTTGCAGGCACTACCTGGGGTAAGTATTAGTGTGATAGGACGAAACCAGGGAACAGCTTCAAATGATGATGGTATCTTTTCAATTGTAGTTCTCAAAGGAGACAAGATAGAATTTACCAGTGTGGGCTACAAACCCAAATTGGTAATGATCCCTAAAAATATAGAAGGCAACCAGCAAAGTATGATACAATTGTTGGTACAGGATACCATCTATCTGCCCACTACCATTATCAAAAAATATCCTACACGTGAAGAGTTCGAACGGGAATTTGCCAGCACTGTTTTGCCTGATGATAAGGAAGAAACTGCAAGGAAGAATTTATCTGAAGCTAATCGGAGGGCATTGATGAATTCCTATCCATTAAGCGGGAAAGAAGCAAATCAATATTTCATGCAGCAGAATGCCCGCAAGTATTACAGCGCCGGTCAATTGCCTCCTCAAAATATTTTCAATCCCTTTGCCTGGGCAGAATTTATCAAGGCGTGGAAGAGGGGAGACTTCAAGAGGAAGTGATGAAGGGGGTGGTATATTGATTCGTTTGTATTCTTTGAGCCAAAGAAAAACTTACAATGATTTTATCGAAGATATCAGGAACTTATTAGATTCATCTAAATTTACTTTTTCAAAGGTGCGATGAAAGAGTTAGTTACTATTTTCTCTTTGTTTGCTTCTATTCTTTCTTTTGGACAGGATAAGGATAAAATCCCTATTACTATTGGCGAATCGGTGAGCATGTACTCAAATATTCTCAGGGAAAAAAGAACGCTGAATATTTATCTTCCTGAGGGCTATCAACAAAATGACAGCAGCCGATACCCGGTAGTCTATTTATTAGATGGTGGGCTGGATGAGGATTTTATACATATCGCAGGGTTGTTTCAATTTGCCGGGTTTCCATGGATACAATGGTGCCCGCCTTCCATTATTGTTGGTATTGTCAACACGGATCGTGTGAGGGATATGACTTATCCTACACATGATACTGCAATGAGGAGGTTGTATCCTGCAGCAGGTGGATCAGAAAATTTTATTCGTTTTCTCAGGAATGAATTGCAACCTTTTATAAAATCACATTACAATGTTTCGGATAAGACATCACTTATAGGCCAGTCTTTGGGAGGCCTGCTGGCTACAGAAATCCTGTTGGAACAACCTCAGATATTTAATAGTTACTTTATTGTGAGTCCTTCATTATGGTGGGATGATGGATCACTGCTTCGGTTGAAGTCGCCATTGGCTGACAGTTCCTGGAATCATTTCACTAATGTCTTTATCGCAGTTGGTAAAGAAGGTTTGACACCGGGAACCCATCCTCATGTCATGGAAGAAGATGCAAAACTGCTTGCAGAAAAAATTAGTATGAGTAAATCTCCTCGTGTGAAAACGATTTTCGATTACCTGCCGAATGAAGATCATGCTACCATCCTTCATCAGGCAATGCTCGATGGGCTTAAGGCGATGAAAGGAAGTGCACCTCAATAAACCGGCAATAAATTATTATTGCTATTTTTGACACCTTAAATTATATACTGTATGAGCATGGTTGATCTAATAATGCCGCGTTTGGGAGAAAGTATCGTGGAGGCTACAATTTTGAAATGGCATAAGAAACCGGGTGATGCCGTGGCAATGGATGAAACAGTATTGGATATCGCTACAGACAAGGTGGACAGCGAAGTGCCATCAACAGCAGATGGAACGGTTGCGGAGGTTTTATATAAAGAGAATGATGTGGTACCAGTAGGGACTGTGATCGCAAGGATAGAGACTTCCGGTGCAGCGGTGGCCGAACCTGTGTCTGCCCCTTCACAAACAGAACACGAAGATGCAGATGTGGTAGAGGAGGTGCCTTACACACCTGAAGAAATCAGGGCTTCAAAACCATCAACATCAGGAGTACGGTTTTATTCGCCCCTGGTGTTGAATATAGCTGCCAGCGAAGGAATTTCCATGAGTGAACTGGAGCATATACCCGGTACCGGTCAGGATGGAAGAGTGAGCAAAAAAGACATCATTAACTATCTGAAAAACAGGGGAGCCTCTCCTGTTTCCCAACCGGTGCAGGAAGTTCAAACTCCAACATCGACTGCAGTTGCGCAGGTGCCAGAGCGGAAGCCAGTTGAATCTGCACCTGTATTGTACAGTGGCAATACAGAAATCATTGAGATGGATCGTATGCGCAAGATGATTGCAAAGCACATGATCGACAGTCAGAATATCAGCGCTCACGTAACCAGTTTTACAGAATGTGATGTCACCAATATGGTTTTGTGGCGTGACAAAGTGAAGAAAGAATTTGAAAAACGTGAAGGAGAGAAACTGACTTTCACTCCACTTTTTATAGAAGCTATTGTAAGGTCAATCAAAAAATATCCGTGGCTGAACAGCAGCGTGGATGGAGATAAGATCATTATCAAAAAAGATATCAACATAGGAATGGCTACTGCTATGCCATCCGGCAACCTGATCGTACCGGTTATCAAAGGAGCAGATCAATTGAACCTGACCGGCCTTGCCAAAAGAGTGAATAACCTTGCAAATGCAGCCCGCAACAACAAATTGAATCCTGACGATACAGCAGGCGGCACTTTCACACTCACTAATGTAGGAACATTCGGGAGTATCATGGGTACACCCATTATCAACCAGCCGCAAGTAGCTATCATGGCAGCAGGCGCTATCAAGAAAAGGCCCGTTGTAATAGAAACCGCACAGGGAGATAGTATTGCCATTCGCCACATGATGTATTTATCATTGAGCTATGATCATCGAATCATTGATGGCGCATTAGGTTCTACTTTCCTCAATGCAGTATCGAAGGAGTTGGAAAATTTTGATGTGAACAGGAGTTGGTGAAAGGAGTGAGAGAATTCTATCGCTCTGCCCCAATAGTTATCGCGGACTGATGGAAATAATGAAGACGTTCATTGGGCTTTAGCTTCATTCAAGCAGTCTTCTCAATTTGAGCATAAATGAATACAGAAGAAATAAGAACTTTTGCTCTTTCCCTTCCTGGCACAGAAGAGTATTTACCATTTGGCCCTGACACTTTAGTATTCAAAGCGATCAATAAAATATTTCTGCTACTGGCCTTAGACAGCAATCCGGTGCAATTCAATGTGAAGTGCGATCCTGATGAAGCAATTATTCTCAGAGAACAATATGATTGTATTCTGCCAGGATACCACATGAATAAGAAACACTGGAATACCATCCTGGTGAATGGAACATTGAAAAATGATTTTCTGAAAAAAATGATTTTAAATTCTTATCATCTGGTTGCCAAAAAAACTAAATAGGATCAGGATTGCTTGTAGAAGGCGAAGTAGTCTTTGTCTCGCGTTCTTGCGGTTTCTTAAGTCGCAAATAGCTGATGCCACCAGCCACAATGAAAAGGAGTAGCGACAGCCAATATGCAGCCGCAAAATCTACTTCTATACTGACCATTCCATTTTGTACTTCTGAACCTACCTCATCCTTTACTGATCCACGCAACAGAAGCAGGGCTGCAATTCCTGCAATACCAATGATGATCCCAATGATCTCTTCTTTCTTTACTTTTTTGTAAAAAACTGCTACACCGGCAAGGGCTGATAAAAAAGCCAGGATTGCCCACTTGTTGGCTGGCACTTTTTCACCTTTGGAAGTTTCCTTCGAAGAACTGTTTCCATTGTTCATAAAATTATCCATGTTATCCAATCCACTCATGGGAGATTTAATGTGAGTACCGGTTACGAGGTTGAAACCCGTTACCGAAGCTACTTTGGAACCATTGCATTTGAAATTGACAAAAGAAAAGAAAAACAGCACAACGACTGCCGCAAAGGCAATAGGAATGATACTTCTATTACCTGCAATTTTGTTTAGAGTGTCTTCTGTGTTGTTTGGAAGGAGTTGACCTGGTTTTTGTTCACTATTATTTTCCATTGCCTAGTATTTAAAATTTAAATAATAGGTTCAAGGTAAGAAAATAATATTATTAAAATTGATCAGATGTGATTTTCTTTTTCCAGAATCCCTTAAACTTTTCGATGGTTATATTTATTCAAACTTTTCCTGATGGAAGGAGGAATTCCTAATAATTCAATTCATTTAAAACTTCATCGAGGTTTCTAACCAAACCTTTTGCATTTTCTTCATTAAATACCAGAGGCGGTTTTATTTTCAAAACATTGTGTAATGGCCCGTCCGTACTAAGTAAATATCCACGGTCTTTCATTCGTTCAACAACTTCATCTATTTCGGGTACAGCAGGCTCTTTGGTAGTTCTGTCTTTCACCAATTCGGCGCCGACGAATAGTCCCGTACCACGCACATCACTGATGATGGAATGTTTAGTCATCAATCTTTTTAATCCGTCTATCAATTTTTCTCCTGTTTCCAGGGCATGTTGTTGCATGCGTTCATTTTCGATCACATCCAGTACTGCCAATCCGGTAGCCATGCTCACAGGATTGCCACCAAAAGTGTTGAAATATTCCATTCCATTATTGAATGTGTTGGCAAGTTTTTCGGTCATCACCACCACAGCTAACGGATGTCCGTTGCCAATAGGTTTTCCGAGGACTACCATATCTGGTATCACTTCCTGAAGTTCGAATCCCCAGAATGTTTTTCCTACTCTGCCGAATCCTACCTGTACTTCGTCAGCAATACATATTCCATCAAACGATCTGACGTATTCATACACCTTTTCCAAATAGTCTTCAGGTAATGGAATTTGCCCGCCTACACCCAATAAGGTTTCACATATAAATGCTGCCGGTTTCTTATTTTCAGATTTGAGTTCCTGCAAAATTCTCAAAACATCATCGGCGTATTTCTTACCTGCATCTTTATCCCCATATTGAAACGGGCCTCTGTATAAATCGGGCGAGATGGCTTTGTGAATGTAAGGCTGTCGCCCGCTTCCGCCTCGCCCATCAAATTTATAAGGGCTCATTTCTATGGCAAGAGTAGAAGTGCCGTGATAGGCATGATCTAATACAATAATATCCTTTTGTTTTGTAAAGTGCCGTGCTATCCGGATAGCCAGGTCATTTGCTTCACTACCCGAGTTGGTGAAATAGCATACAGAAAGTTCTGATGGAAGTTTGGCCGTAAGCCTCTTCGAATAATCAATCATTAAATCACTCAGGTAGCGGGTGTTGGTATTGAGTATGGCTATTTGCCTTTGCGTCGCTTTTACTACAGTGGGATGACAATGGCCTGCATGACTTACGTTGTTGACACAATCAATGTAAGTGTTTCCTTTATCGTCATAGAGGTATTGCAATGTGCCTTTAATAATCTTTAGTGGTTGCTTATAGCTGATACTAAGATTGCGCCCGATGTGCTCATAACGCGCATCCCGTATGTTTTTGTAATTGTCATCTGAATGAATGATGTTTGGAAACCGGCATGCAAGTCTGAAACTATTGGTAGCTTTTACCGGGTTGGTTTGCAAGAGTTGAAAGAGCAATTTCCATGCAGGCAACTCACTCAGGAAATGGTGCTCGTTATCGCTATTCATCACCGACTGCCTGGCTGACTGTGTAACGCTTATGCACAAACGAGCAGCAATGAGATAATACAATAAATCAATTTCGCGTTCTTCCAGCGGGTTTACCTCATGATATCCTTTTACGATCAATGCGGCGTTGGCAATTGGATCGTCCTGATGCAACATCGCATAAGTACATGCGATGGCAAGGTTGTTTATTAAAGCAGAATATACAGCATCTCCGAAGTCAATGAGCCCGGCTACTTTGGAACCCTTCACGAGAATGTTGTAATCATTTGCATCGCCGTGAATGCAGGCATGGCGGAGATCTGAAAGTACTGGTTGTACTTCTGTATTGAATTGCAAAAGGAAATACCCTGCCACTCTTCGTTTTTCATCGTCTTTTATGAAGTGCAAATTCCTTTCTGCATCTGAAGCATTGCTGATGTCCCATAAATAATGTCTTTCTGCAGCAGGGTGGTAATATCCTGACAGGGCCTTGTCCATTTTGCCCAGGAAATTACCCATTGATTCAAACAGGCTGTCAGTTTTTTGAGTTGTGTTCACCCAAAAATCTCCTTCGAGAAACGTAAGCAAACGAATCACAACTTTTTCTCCTTTTATTTCAAATGGCACAATCGCTTCTCCGTTCTTGCCTGGGATGTATTCCTGGAAATTGTTTTTGAGTGATGAGCCTGACAACTGTTTTGTCATTTCGTATTGCATCTGAATCAGCAAGGGATGAATAGTTTCAGGCGCAATTTTGAGCACATATTTTTTTCCGGCGTCGGTTGTTAGAAGAAAATTCATTTCATCATAGCCATTGAGCGGTTTCACTTCAACGGAAAGGTTGAAGATATCTTTGGCTATTTGTTCGACATCAAATAAGGTGATATCCATGGTGAATTTTTATCTTGGTTATACCTCAGTTCAACAGATGTTTATGTTTTGCCACCATTTCCTCTGCCGAATATCCTGACAGTGCATTAATAGAAAATGTCTGTAATGCGCTTTTCAGTTCCGACAATTTTTGAGTTTGCCTGTTGTCTGCGTATTCTTTGAGCAGTATTTTGATTTTCTCAAAATCCTGGATACCCTCTATCAATTTTTCAAACCTGATAGAGGAAAGGGGGCCGGGATACACCTGGTAGGTGTCGCCTGCCGGCCAGGCAGTAAATCTGCTATCCTTTAACGGATGCTGAGGCCAACTGTTGAATGCCCATCGCAGAAAACCATCCATGCCGGTAGCGGCGGTGTACCACCCAACCCATACCGCTTCATCTGGTGGTGAAAAGGTAAACTCATTGGGATACTTATCTGTGCAGCAAGTGTACCATGTGCTTACTTTTCCCTGCTTCTTGCGCTTAGCCAAAACATCTTCAGGAAATGTCCATCTCGATGCTACACAGTAATCATAAATATCAGGCTCTATCTCAGAATGATAATCTCCTGCAAGAGATACTTTCCATTTTGGGTCGATAGATTTCAAAAGTTGAATGACGGCTTTCATCTGTTTCATCGGGCGTTCGTCCATTGCAATGGTGGTGATGTCGAACCAACCCTTTTCTTTCAGATGTTTTGTGAAGTCTTTGAGCATGGATGTCCAAAAGCGGTTGTAATTATCCGTTCCTATTTCATCAGTAAAAGCAGTGTCTTTTCCCAATGATTCATCGTAGTATTTAAAAGCAATTTTCCATGGCACCATACTGTAGCAATTGATCCGCTCCGTAATACCGCAGCTCATCACAAAACTGATGTATCGATCAAAGAGGCTGTAATCGTACTTCCATGATCCATCTTTTTTCCTGGTCCATTGGATGAGGCGTGGATAATCATCGTAAGTCTGATGATTCCACGGTTCATCCACTATGCTTGCGGTAATGACCTTTTGGCCGGCATTGGCAAGCATTGTATAATATTTATGCATCCAGTCAAAATGTTCTTTGCTCCATAACGGCACCTGATGCACCCTTGCTATTGCCGCCGGGTGTTGCCAGTAGTCCAGCCTGAATGACCATTCATTGGGTGGAGGTAGTTTTCTGTCTATAACGGTAATGGATACATGTAACTTGTGTTGTTTGCCTGCGCTGACAAGAAGATATCCTGTGTAAGTACCTGCCGGTACATTCGAAGGTATGTGAACACTGATCCAGACAGGCTGCGTAGTTGTTGCTGCTACATCTACGCTGTTGATCTGAGTATTGATCATGTCTGCTACTTCAGAAGAATCAAAATCTGTTGATTTACGGTAGCCGCAACCGTTGCGGAATTCATCCGTGATGACGTATTGTACAAATCCAACAGATATATTTTTTGCAGCAATAGTATTTCCTTTTTGATCAGAGAGCTTGCCTGATGTTACAGACAGGTTCTTAATAGGAGTTTTAGAAGCCACTACTATTTGAGTTCGGAGTTTTTCATTCTTCCACCCTGATGCCTTCCATGTTGCAGACAAGTGAGAAGCCGGAGGAATATCCTGGGTATAACGTGTACTGCTTGTGCCGAAGGCAACGATTTCTTTTGCAGGCATCTTACTCCAGCGTTCGGCCCGGGCAGCTTCTGAAAGTCTTATGGGTTTTTGTAAATCCAGGCTTACATCCTGTGCTGATGTGCACATGCTAATGAAGCAGCATGCTATACAAAGAATCCATTTCATATCCTGAATTGAAGGAGTGTATATAAATATGGTTAGTGGCTCAATTTAGGAATTCTTTTTCTCTTACCGCTTTTCAGATCGAATTCAGGAATAGCATTTATTTCCAAAACAGGAACCTCCGGTGTGATCTTTGGTGGCGACAAGAAAAGAATCGAATGCATGGTGATCTTGGATGCTAAATACAATCCAAAGGAAGGTCAGACGGAGATTGTAGCCTTTTAGTTGTTGCGAAGGGAGGGATCATCCTACTCTATATAATTCAGATAATTTTTGGACTTTTCTTCTTAACCTTTTGAAAGGTATCACAGTTCCCATGGGTTAATTAATTTAAGGCCGGGAATGTTTTTGAAATCGGTAATGTTACGGGTAGTTAGTGTTAAATTACCTACTAAGGCGGTTGCTGCTATAATTGCATCAGGTAATTTAATGGTGTAGTTCTTCCTTACTTCAATTCCTTTTATTATTATCGGCTCATCAAGATTCCAAATGGTAATACTATTTATAAACTCTTCTAATACGGCAAGTTGCCCGGTATCAGCATTACGCCATGCAAGCAGTTCCATTCTTGTAATCACCGAAATTTCCAACTGTTCTGCATCTAATTTTATGGCAGCACTTTTTGGCAATTTGTTGTCCAAATAATCAATCACCGAATTGGTGTCCATTAAATATTTTCCCGCCATTCGTTACGTATATCTTTTGCATGTTGTTGAAAATCCTGATATTGTTCGTCACTTAGAGTAAGTGCGCCTCGAAACCGTGCAGTCTTGCTTTTACCGGATTCATTAGGGCTGTTTTTTCCCTTCTTAAGAACTTTTATTATTTTTAAATCTTCCAGTTCCTGCAACAATCTGTATGCATTGTTATTGGTTAGTTCGATCAGATATGTTTCCATAATTTTTTCACTTTTTTTGCTTTTTCAAAAATATACAATTTCCCGCACTCAATATACTTACTTACCTTGAAGGAAGCCATTATTAATAGTGGTAAATACATCGAGATTTCTACGTTTAATTGTGTCGGAAAGTGTAGAGTGATAAGGAAGTTGATTGGGTTGAAAGTCCCTCGTCTTTCAAGAAAGACCGATCGTAGCGTTAGATGCCTCTCTCAGGGAACTCCAGATGACAAAGCCATAAATACGCGCTTATTAAATGGTCTTTTGTGGAGAGCATTTTAATACACTGTCAGACAGGTATTTCTTCCTGTTTTCTGAGATAACATGAAAATCAAAAAAAGAGACTGTCTTTTTGAGACAGCCTTATCTATCTTGTTGCGAAGGTAGGGATCGAACCTCCGTTCGCCGTGGCGAATATGAATCTTCCGTAAAAGTCTTTGAAAATGAAAAAAGCTACCAAGTAATTGATAGCTTTTCTTTTGTTGCGAAGGGAGGGATCGAACCTCCGTTCGCCGTGGCGAATATGAATCTTCCGTAAAAGTCTTTGAAAATGAAAAAACTACCAGGTAATTGATAGCTTTTCTTTTGTTGCGAAGGGAGCAATCGAACCTCCGTTCGCCGTGGCGAATATGAATCTTCCGTAAAAGTCTTTGAAAATGAAAAAAGCTACCAAGTAATTGATAGCTTTTCTTTTGTTGCGAAGGGAGGGATCGAACCTCCGACCTTCGGGTTATGAGCCCGACGAGCTACCGCTGCTCTACTTCGCGATGTGGGCAGCAAATGTAAGTCCTTATATTTCCTCAGCCAAAATTTTCATTGCGTTTTAAGGATTTATTTTTCTTGAAAGTCTTAATCCTTTACTGCTTAACTTCTTTTGTTGACATCACTGCTGCCGCTCTTGGTGATTTCAGTTTTTGAAGGGGAGCCACTGTAGTTAAAATTACTTGCGCCTGTCGCATTTACTTTCAGAGATTCAGTAACATTCAGGCTGGCATCAGATGCTCCGGATAATTCAACAATGCAACTCTGTGCAGAAAAATTCGGCGACTTAAAATCACTTGCCCCTGAACATTTTAATTGCAGCTCGGATGTGCTTCCGGAAATGCGAATATCAGAAGCACCACTCAATTCAACAGAAAGTTTTTGAGTAGAGACGATCCCTTTCAGATTGCATGCACCTGTCAGTTCTATATCGAATCTTTCAGTTTCTAATTTGTCGGCGAAGCGAAAATCGCATGCGCCGCTTCCTTTGATGGATTGCAGGTCAGTATAGGCGACATATACCTTCAGCCTGCCTCTTCCGCGCATGACTAAGGGCCTCCTGTCAGGATAAATGTTGAGGATGCCATCTTTTACCTCTGTTTTGATATATGAGTTATCATTATTAACAGTATTACTGACTACCAACCCAACTTTATCACTTTTGGTCAGCAAAATTTCTATTCCCCCGGAGGCTTTAATGCCATGAAACGGCCCAACGGCGCGCACTTCAGCATTAGGATCATTAACCACCATCTGGCCCTGAGCTGCATACAGGAAAAATAGCAATAGAGATGTAAGAATCGCCTTCATGATTTATTATTTTTCGTAAAACGAAACAAAGAAAAAAAAGTTACAAAGTTTTTTAAATAACTTTGCCACAGTCAATTACCGGGGTGCGATTGCAATAGCGATCCGCTGAGAAGATACCCGCAGACCTGATCAGGATAATGCCTGCGAAGGGAGGATTTTCAAAAAAAATCTTGCAGTACTGCTATTGGTATTACCGGTATGAATTAAAAAATTACCGGAAATGAAAAAGTGTTTATTAGTCGCAATGTATTTATTCCTGACATGGTGTGTCAAAGCACAAGACACCACAAAATTGAAACCCCGGGACACCCTCTTGTTGGACAATATTGAAGTCACCTCCCTTCGGGCTGCAGACAAAGCACCTTTTACAAAAACAGATATTGACAGAAAAAAAATAGAAGAGAATAACCTGGGATATGATCTTCCATTTCTCCTGGAGCAGTCTCCATCGGTGGTGGCCAATTCTGATGCAGGTAACGGTATAGGATATACGAACATACGCATACGGGGCACGGATGCTACCCGCATCAATGTGACATTGAATGGAATTCCTTACAATGATCCTGAAAGCCAGGGAACTTTTTTTGTGGATATGCCGGACATTGCTTCGTCATTGCAGTCTGTACAGATACAGCGCGGTGCAGGTACCAGTTCTAATGGGGCCGGAGCCTTCGGGGCATCTATTAATCTGAGTACAAATGAAATCAATAAAGAGAAATACTTTGAATTGAACAATAACTATGGGTCGTTCAATACCTGGAAGAATACGTTGAAAGCAGGTTCAGGATTGATGAAAAATCATTTTACACTTGATGCCCGGTTTTCCAATATCACCAGTGATGGTTATATAGATCGGGCGAATAG
>JBDHYH010000097.1:0-15147 GCA_039811325.1 Chitinophagaceae bacterium
TTGATGAAAAATCATTTTACACTTGATGCCCGGTTTTCCAATATCACCAGTGATGGTTATATAGATCGGGCGAATAGTGATCTGAAATCCTGGTTTGCAAGTGCAGCGTATTTCAGTTCAAAATCAAGTGTCCGCTTTAATTACATTTCCGGGATAGAAAAAACTTACCAGGCATGGAACGGAGTCCCTGAATTACTTTTGAAGACAGACAGAACTTATAATTCAGCAGGCACAGACAAGCCGGGAACTCCATACGACAATGAGACGGATAACTATGTACAGAGCCATTATCAATTATTCTGGAACCAGAAGGTGAGTCCTTTGCTTTCATTTAATGTAGCCGGTTTTCTGACAAGAGGTAAAGGATATTATGAAAATTACAAAGGCTCTCAAAAATACAGTAAGTATGGATTGCCTGATTTTATTGACGGAGCAGATACGATTCGTAAAACTGATATTATCCTGCAACAATGGTTAGATAATTATTTCTACGGAAGTATCTTTTCTGCACAATATGTGAAATCGAAAACGCGCCTTACTGTTGGCGGAGCTTATACACAATATGACGGAGGGCATTATAATATTGTAACATGGGCTGATAAAGGGTTTCCAAAAAATTATAAGTATTACAATGCACCGGCATACAAAAATGATTTCAATCTTTATTTGAAATGGATGCAGTCATTGGGAAATGGATTTACTTCATTCATTGATTTACAAGAGAGATTTGTTGCTTATGAGATCAATGGCTACAAAGGACATCCTGATATTTATATTAACCAGCATTACTCTTTTCTGAATCCTAAAGCCGGCATTTCTTATTTCAGGAATGGTTATCACGCTTATATTTCTTTTTCGATAGCTGCGAAAGAACCCAACCGCGACGATTTTGAAGCAGATCCTGCACACTTACCAAAACCGGAAAAATTGTTTGATTGGGAGGCGGGGTTTTCACGAAGTGAAAAAAACTATTCTGCCGGACTAAATTTTTATTACATGGATTACAAAGACCAGTTGGTCAATACCGGAAAGATTAATGATGTAGGCGCATACACGCGCACCAATGCCGCAAAGAGTTTCCGTGCCGGCATTGAATTGCATGGAGCTATCAGTCCTGTTGAATGGTTTCATGCTGATGCAAACATTGCATTCAGCAAAAACAAAATAAAGAGCTTTACGGAATACATCGATGATTATGATGAGGGAGGGCAAAAACAGAACCATTATTCCAATACAAACATTTCATTTTCTCCCAATACGGTGGCTTCAGTAAGTATCACCTTCGTTCCTGTTAAAAATGGTGAGATCAGTTTTATTTCAAAATATGTCGGACAGCAATACCTGGACAATACATCAGACAAAGGGAGAATACTGCCATCCTATTATGTTCAGAATGCGAGGTTGAGTTATACCTTTTCGAAAAAGAATTTGAAAGAAGTGAAGCTCTTCTTCCAGGTAATTAATCTATTCAATAATCTGTATGTGTCAAATGGATATACTTATAATTATATTTCAGATGGCAAACTGGTTGTAGAGAATTTTTATTTTCCTATGGCGCCCATAAATATGATGGGTGGAGTGAATATCAGGTTATAAATTGCGGGTGGTAATTTGATATGTACCCTTTGAAGTGCAGATTCATTTTTCTTCATTATTTTTATCAATATGGCGTTGGGAGCAATTGATATCAATGAAACCTTTGAACTGGCTTACCGCTTTGTAACGGAAACCAATGAAAATATTTTTCTGACAGGTAAAGCAGGAACCGGTAAGACAACCTTTCTGAAATACCTGAAAGAACATTGCAACAAGAATATTGTTGTAGCTGCTCCTACCGGCGTTGCTGCTATCAATGCCGGCGGTGTTACACTGCACAGCCTGTTTCAATTACCTTTTCAGCCTTTTCTTCCGAATGTCGTATCGCGTGCTGAGTTGCGCTCAAAACTTAAGTACAGCCGCAGCCGGCTGGATACTATTGAAAAGATGGACCTGCTGGTAATTGATGAGATCAGTATGGTGCGGTGTGATGTGATAGATGCCATTGATGAAATTCTGAGATCTGTAAGAAAGAGGCCGCAAACACTTTTTGGCGGTGTCCAGGTGTTATTCATTGGCGATCTGTACCAGTTACCTCCGGTGGCCAAAAGAGATGAATGGGAAATGTTGAGTGAGTATTATGCTTCCGCTTTTTTCTTTGATGCGCAATGCCTGCGGCAGGAAATGCCTGTCTTTATCGAACTTACAACTATTTACCGGCAGTCGGATGATACTTTTATTCAACTATTGAATCGCATCCGGAATAACTCGATGGATGAAGTAACATTTGAAATGCTGAATGAAAGATTTCAACCGGATTTTCGCCCGGAATCTGAAGGTAACTTTATCACGCTGACCAGCCACAATGCACAGGCAGATACGATCAACCAACGGGAACTTTCAAAATTGTTTGGAGCATCCTTTTCTTATAAAGCTGAAGTAGAAGGTGATTTTCCTGAAAATAATTTTCCGGCTGATGCTGATATCATTTTGAAAAAAGGGACACAGGTGATGTTTATCAAGAATGATGTTTTTGGAAATTATTTTAACGGGAAGATCGGCATTGTGCACTCGCTGGATGAAGATGAGATCATTGTAGATTCAGGTGGTGAACTCATCAATGTCAATCTGGAAAATTGGGAAAATACCCGTTATGAATTGGACAGGAAAGAAGGGAAGTTGAAACAGGAAACATTGGGGACATTTACACAGTATCCTCTTCGCCTGGCATGGGCTACCACGATACACAAAAGCCAGGGCCTGACTTTTAATCATGTGATGATAGATGCCGCTAAAGCCTTTGCCGGAGGGCAGGTATATGTGGCGTTGAGCAGGTGTACCAGTTTGGAAGGCATCGTATTGTTAAGCAAAATTCCACCACAGGCTATCACATGCAATCCACATGTAGTAGCCATGCAGAACCGTTTTTCGGGAAATGCGCTTGCTGAACGGTTCCAGGGAGCAAGGGCGGCATTCCTTCAAAAATTACTTTCAGATATTTTCATGTTTGATGAAATAACTAAGGAATGTGATCATTTGAAACAATTGACGACTCAGCATCAATCGAAACTCAATGCAGTTGCCGGTGACTGGACGACATCGTTTTGTGAGATGGCAGGACATGAAGCAGAAACAGGCCAGAAATTTATGATGCAGGTGAACCGGTTGTTGTCAGAAGAGAATGTCATCGAGAAGAATCCGCATTTACAAAAACGAATCGCAGCAGCGGCTGTTCATTTTGACAAACAGGTTTTTGAATTATTACAACTTGTTGAGCACCCCGGACTGGAGTCCGAGAATATGGATGTTGCAAAAGCATTTAATGTTGTATTGAAAAGTATTGATGATTTGATGAGAGATATTTATGATTCTCTGCAGTATTGCATGGGTGATTTTGTATTGCATGATTTTCTAAAACACAAATTTGATTACAAACCACAATTGAGAAAGATTGATATTTATGCTTCAGCAGGGGAGGAGAATGAAGTTGCTGAGAATGGAGATCTTTTTAATAAGCTCAGGCACTGGCGTAATGAAGTGTGCAGAAAATTTGACCTGCCTGTATATCTTGTGGCCAACCAGGAATCGCTGAAAATGATTGTTAAGCATTTACCGGCCACCGAATCTGATCTTGGAAATATCAAGGGTTTTGGCCCTGCAAAGGTGAAAAAATATGGCAGTGAAATTCTTGACATTGTTCAGGAGTATTGTGAGAAAAGCGGCCTGGAACGGAGTCTGAACTTTATGCCTGCGAAGCCTAAGAAGGAAAAGAAGAAAACAGACATTCAAAAAGAATCATCCCAAACCATTTCATATAATCTTTTTAAAGAAGGCAAATCGATTGAAGAAATAGCCCAAGAACGGAAGATGGCAGTTACAACTATCGAAGGACATTTATCCACTTTCATAGTCGATGGTCTGGTCAATATTGATCAGTTAGTATCTGCTGAATTTCAAAAACAAATAAATGATGCAGGGAAGAAATTTGGATGGGATAGTCTTAAAACTTTGAAAGAAAATCTGCCTGAACAAATCTCTTATGGACAAATCAGAATGGCTAAAGCATCTTTGAAGAAATAGTATTCCGTTTTTTCTGATGAGATATATTAATGAAGGTAGCTAAATCCAAAAGTGTTTTTTCTATTGATCTGCCAGTCCACGTGAACTATTGGGTCAGACGGCAATTGAATCTATTTAATATCAGTAAACTTAATTGAAGCAAGTATCCATTTCGAAATTGGAGAGTGTCATTGTTTCATTTCCATTTTTCATTTACAATTTATATTCAATTCAGGAAGCATTCTTCTGAATTACCTCTTGCCAATTGCTTCTTGCTAATTGCCAATTGCTTCTTGCTCACCTAACCCACTTCACTTTTTCGTGTATGTCTCCACGTTGGATTTGTGCCGGTTGATCTTTTATTTTCCCAACATAAAAAAAACCTATTAGTTTGTCATTGTCATCGAGATCGAAATGTTTCTTTGCTTCTTCCATGTAGGTGATACCACCTGTGGTTAGATAACAGCCAAGCCCGTGAGCTGTTGCAGTCAGGTACATATTTTCAATAGCGCAGCCTACTGCAAGTACTTCTTCTATTTCAGGAAGTTTACCTTCAGTTCTTTTCAATCCGATAGCAATGACATGAGATGCCATCAAAGGATAATCGGCTAACTTTTGAATTTTGATTTTGTTTTCCTCTCCATGATGTTTTTTGTAGAGGGAAACCTGGAGTGATGCGAAATATTGTAAACCTTCGCCGGAAAAAACAGTGAACCTCCAGGGCGCTGTTTTTTTGTGATTGGGAGCACAATTGGCATTGTTGAGTATTTGCCAGATGATGGCATCATCTACTTTTGCGCCTGCTTCGTATTGATAAGGATAAATGCTCCTCCTTTTTTGGACGATCGTATTGATTGATTCTGATAAATCCATTCCTCTCTTTTTTAAAGTTGTGCAAACTTAGGTGAAAGAGGGGAATGCGAAATACCCGTGTGCTAGACCAATCCGAACCCGGTTCGGAGTCTCGATGAATTATGTTGAGAACCTGAACCAAGTTCAGGTTGACTTGCATTTAGTCATTTCGAACTTGTTTCACGTCATTCCGAACCTGTTTCACGTCATACCGAACTTGTTTCACGTCATACCGAACTTGTTTCACGTCATACCGAACTTGTTTCGGAATCTCACCATAACCTCTATCACCAGATCATCTGCAAAAGCGAAACTTCAGTCCGGCATTCACACCCAACATGCTAAGCTGTTCCTGCTTTGTCTCATACGGTAGCGACAAGAATGCCTTGTAATCAAATGTTTTTCCGTCGTTCAATGCCTTAGAAGCATCCTTTTCTTTGTAGGTAATAATTTTTCCGGCCGATGAGAAAAAGTTCGGATTCAGAAAGATGTCAATCCTCCTTGAAATAGCATAATTGAATTGAACTCCTGCCTGGAAAGACAATGCTGTTGTACTTCCTGCAAATTTTGCTGCTCCTGTTTCTTTGGTTACTGTCCCTTCATTGTCGGGAATACCTACAAATTGATCAGGAACCTGAATGAAAGTTATTCCAGCCTTTCCATACAGGTCTGTGGTAAGTTTTCCTTTTCCCAATTGCAATACAGGGCCTGCACTCAGTGTCATCAAACTCCATTTGTTATTCCGGATGCTTTCCTTCATATTTTGAACATATTCTTCTGAGAGATGTTGTGAGCCTTTGTACTTGAATTGGAGTGCAGCATATCCTGCGCTGAAAGCCATCTTCAATCTCTTTGAAATTGGAATCTGATTTTCCATTTCGATATTCCATCCATTCCCTGTATGGTTGCTATTGCCATTTGCAAATCCTCCTTCTATCGAGAAGCAATTGCATTTATTACTTCTTGTACTATTGTAATCCTGTGCTTCCTGTCGGGAAGGCTGTTTGCCGGGGTTTTGGGATGAGTCGCCACCGTTGTTTCCGGTGAAAGCATGCCCCCCCTCAAATAGCGGATTCTCGCGCTCGGTGTTTTCACCACCATATAAAGGACTACCCTTTTCCTGGTTCGCATTTTTGTTGGGATCCATTTCTCTAATTACCAAAATGACATTATTTGCGATCAGGTAATGCTTCTCACTGATTCCGTTTTTGTTTGTTCCTTCATACATAGGATTTGAACCGGAATTTCCTTTATTATGGTACAAGGGATTTTTCAGGCGGGGGTAGGTCTTGTTGCTCCTTGAGCTGTTGTAATCCTGCGCCTCTTGCCTTGATGGGATGCTGTCGTTGTTATTTTGACCATTGTTGTGGACATTGATTATAACAACACAGTTGGCCTTGTTGCTTCGGGTGCTGTTGTAGTCTCCGTATTCCTGACGTCCGGGCAAACTGTCTTTGCTATTGGGTGAACTGTTATCAATATTTATGATAATGGCGTTGGCTGATGCACTTTCAAACATAGGGTTGTCACCACTATTGCCCGGCGATTCAAACAAAGGGTTCATGACTGTACCTTCAACTGGGTCATCCATTTCCCATGGGTTGTAAGATTCAGTGGGTGGCGTTCTTAATTTTCTGAAGCTCTGTGTAACCCCACTGTCATTTAGATTCACTACTATGACTTTTGTTGACCACTCATCTATAACTTCTGTGCCATCTCCTTGTCCAATACGTAGATTAGATTGGCCTTTGTTTGAAGGGCTATTTTCTCCAACATTAATGACAATCTTCTGATTATAATTACTATTCTGCCGATTGCTGCGAGTGGTATTGAAATCCTGCGCATAATTATTTTGGGGAACGCTATCATTATTGTTACCGGAATTGTTTCCTGAATTTTCAATAATTCCCATTTGGTAATTGCTGTTCTGCCTGTTGCTGCGTGTGGTATTGAAATCCTGTGCGTAATTTTTTTGGGGAACGCTGTCATTATTGTTACCGGAATTGTTTCCTGAATTTCCAATAATTCCCATTTGGTAATTGCTGTTCTGCCGGTTGCTGCGTGTGGTATTGAAATCCTGCGCGTAATTTTTTTTAGGAACGCTATCATTACTGTTACCGGAATTGTTTCCTGAATTTCCAATAATTCCCATTTGGTAATTGCTGTTCTGCCGGTTGCTGCGTGTGGTATTGAAATCCTGCGCGTAATTTTTTTTAGGAACGCTATCATTACTGTTACCGGAATTGTTTCCTGAATTTCCAGTAATTCCCATTTGGTAATTGCTGTTCTGCCTGTTGCTGCGTGTGGTATTAAAATCCTGTGCAGTTGAAATAGCAACAGTATTGTTTCCAATATTTATTATGACAACATAGTTTGACTTATTACTCCTGGTGCTGTTGTAGTCCTGAGCAGTGGTGCTCTTATTTTTCTTACCTGGTTTTGAGGTATCACCAATATATCTGGTTTCCAATTTTTCTTTCAGGGGCCGATCACTCAGGATGGAATTTTCTTTTAAGCCGAAAACGGATTGACTATACAAAACCATCATTTCAGGGGTTTGGGATTGAGCCGTTGAAGTTGCGAGCGACAAACCAGTTGTCAGCATTATAAATAGGAAGCGGTTCATTTCGGTTTATTTATAAGGTAAAAGCAATAAGCTAATTTAGGATAAACGAAATTATTATTTGTTTTATTCTATTAATTACTAATGAATTGCAAGGGGTGTGGAGCTTTTCACCGGTTGATTTTGGCGGAAGAAATGTAATGTGAAAATGAGGGAGTATCTGAAATGCACCTAATGCTTTGAATCAATGAAAGTTTCGTCGTGCCGCTTGATTGATCAGTTCCCAATCAACTTTGGAATTTATTGAGTATTTCAAAGTTGCCCACATAATTGTCTGAATGTAAAAACAAGGAGTAGCTTGAGCCTGCAGCAGTGGGTGTAGATGTAACTGCAGTTATTTTTGTTTGCGTGTAACCATTAAGGTTAAAAACTACCAGGCATGACAGGGCAATCAGTTTGCATTTCATGTGTAATGGGTTGAGAGAGGGACAAGTAAACTGAAAATATTACAGATTCATGACACAACTGTCCTAAGTTATTGCAAATACAGATGCAGTATACGTTACCACCGGATTTATTAGGATAATATTTCCTGACCTGTTCTCTTCTATTGAAGATAGCTATGTCTTTGATTACACTTAACATTTATATTTGTTCTGATTTCTTTGTTTTATCAATTGACTGTATCGGCTTTGAATGCCAATGGCTATTGTGACAAATCTCTCAATTGAATTTTGTGAGTTTGATGTTGTGAAGCCCCTACCGAAATGTATCTCATCGGTATCTGCTATGTTTTTCAGGGTCAGCCCTTGTTGGACTGATTACTATAATAATTGGATCATAAAAATCTGAAACCATGTATCTATTTAGCATGCTGCTAACCATGCATTCTTTTGTTGGGATCATTTCTTTTGCTGCCGGTGCCCTAGTTGTACTCGTTGTTATTTTTCTGATGGCTACTTCATCAGTCGAAGAAGAGAAGACTTCAGCGAAACACAAGGTGTATAAATTACGGGGGCGTTATTTTTTTGCACTTGTAATACTAATAATAGCCGGACTTTTTGTTTCTCTTGGTTTTTTGCCCTATTCAAAATTTCGCGGTAAAACGGATGAAACGGTTACCGTGGTGGCAAGACAATGGGCGTGGTCGATGGCGCCGGGTGTCTATAACAAAAAGATCAGTGACTTTACCGGTAACAATGAGATTACAATTCCGGTCAATAAGAATGTAAAGTTTGTAGTAACATCGGCTGATGCGAATCACAATTTTGCGATTTACAATAATAAAGGAGAACTGTTGGCACAGACACAGGCCATGCCGCAATACAGGAATGAGCTGAAATATACATTTAGAGAAAAGGGCGAATACCATGTACTGTGCCTGGAGTATTGCGGTATGGCACATGCATATATGTACGGCATCATTCACGTTCAGTAAATTTTTTTAAATATAGGATCATGATACAAACAGGAACCATTGAAAAAAAGAAGCAAAGAAGACTCATTGTTATCTGGAGCATTACATTCCTCATATTTTTTCCACTGTTGATTACATTGGGGCTATTGATGCGGCTCAATCAGGGGGAATGGATGAAATTATCTATGGATACCTTTTATGCATTGATGACCTTGCATGGATTGGGAATGGCTGGCGTATTATTTAGTATTGCCTTTGCCGCATTATGGTATCTGATCAGTACACGATATGCAAAATTGAGTGTATCGGTTGGTTATGCCGTTTATTTTCTTGTTGTGATTGGTGTTCTCGGATTAGCTTATGCAACTGTTATCGGCAAATTCGGAGCAGGCTGGTACATGTTGTACCCATTGCCATTCAAAGGTGCGACCTGGACTACCCAGGCAACGATTCTCTCTGTCATTTCACTTATTGTTTTGGGTGTGGCATGGCTCATTGGTATTTTGCATTTGTTGTATGCACTTGCAAAAGAATATGGTGGTGTCTATAATTTACTGGGTTGGCAGTACCTGGGGAAGAAGAAGGTGGAAAGAGAGCTGCCACCCATTGTGCATATTGCCACAATTAGCCTGCTGCCAGGTGTCATTGCTTTCCTGGCCGGAGCAGTAATGCTTATCATGTATTTATTACAATCTTTTGAACCAACTCTGACCTTCGATCCTTTATTACTGAAAAATATGACCTTCTTTTTTGGACATACACTGGTTAATATAACTATGTATTGCGGCGTAGGCTGGGTATATGCACTGCTGCCGGAATACACCGGAAGAGAATGGAAGCTGAACAAATTGATTGTGTATTCATGGAATGCTACTTTCTTCTTTATCCTGTTTGCATATTTTCACCATTTGTACATGGACTTCGTACAACCATTACCGTTTCAGTATGCCGGACAGATCGCTTCTTACCTGAGTGCCGTACCGGCTACTGCTGTTACCATGTTTAGCATCATAGCCCAGTTGTATCATTCCAAAGTAAAGTGGGGTATTATTCCATTGATGTTCCTGATCGGTACTGCCGGTTGGGCTATTGGTGGATTTGCTGCAGTGATCGACTCTACGATTTCTGTTAATGAAATATTGCACAACACCCTTTGGGTACCTGCACACTTTCATACGTACATGCTTGGCGGAATTGTTTTGTACATATTCGCATTCCTTTTTTATTTCGCCTCTTCAAAAGCGGAACAGGAGAAGGACCGGATGGCAAGAGTGGGGTTCTGGATATTTGTGATTGGTGCCCATGGGTTCATCGCTACATTTTATATGGGAGGTTTAAAGAGTATTCCGAGAAGATTTTCTGACTATGCAGGTATTCAAATTCCCGATACACATCATGAAGGTGAGATGCTTGCTCAATTCGCTGTGGTATTGATTGGGGTGTTACTCGCCGGTTTATTTATCATGTATGGATCACTCTTCCGGAGGCTGTTGAGAAAGGAAACTGATCAGGATGTAGTAGTAGAAACAATAAACGGTTAGGATGTTGTCTTGCGTTTTCTGAAAATATAATCGGGAGAGATGAAAAAAATTCTGATACCTGTTGTGGCTTTGGCGATATGCCTTTTGGTAATCTGGAAGTGGACATACGGGTTCACTGCATTTACGATTTTCTCATACACTTTAAAGGAAGCAGGAACCAACCCGAGAGTCTTCCCTGACATCGCCATGATCGATCAGGATAGTAATGTTTTTCATATCAGAGACAAACATAAATATGTGCTGATCAATTTTGTTTACCTGAACTGTCCGTACGTATGCCACAAAGTGAATAATCAGCTGGAGCAGATCTATCACCTGGCTGACCCGTCGCTGGTGCCTTCGCAATTGCAATTCATCACAATGAGTTTCGACCTGAAGAATGATGATGTTCAAAAGATCAGAAAATACAGAAGTTATTTTGGAAAAGATATAGAAGGCTGGACATTTACATTACCCTTTCAAACCAGAGAAACGGACTTCGCTAATTTTTTGAACAAAATTGGAGTGTGGAAGTACATGGTTCCTTCTACTGGTATCATCAATCATTCTATCTATTTATTTCTCGTATCGCCGGATCAGAAAATTGTTTCAGTCTTTGACCCTGCCAGGCAAACCAATGAACAAATCATTCAAAAAATTGAATCATGCATCAAAGAAGATTCCGGGGATTGATCCTTGCCGTCATTTGCATACTTTTCTTTGTGGTATCATTTCCAATGAACGAATGGTTTTGCGAAACAATGCCCCGACATCAGTTGCTGCAATTACCTGCCATGTTTTTTTTGGGAATGATTGCAGCTTTACTTTTTTCAAAATATCCGGCCATTGATACTTCATGGGGGATTGCCATCTTGATTCTCATCATGGCCTCATTCGTATTCTGGATGCTGCCACACTCCATTGATGCTGCTGTCATTAATCCGTGGTTTAACAGGGTGATGCATTTGAACATGGTTGCTGCGGGGTTCTTAATAATGATGATATCAGGGAATATTATTTTTGAAATAAAGATTGCATTCTTCTGGATGGTATCCGCAATGGTTCTGGCTATCGGTATCACACTGAAATCGTTTAATATCCTTTTATGCAGTTCATTTACTATCGGGCAACAAAGCGAAACCGGCTTCTATCTTCTTATCGCAGGCTTTGTATTATTTTTAGTGACAATGTTTATTTTCTTTCATGGACTTGCATCCCGTTCAAGGAACAGGAAGATATTGTCTGCTAACTGAAACGATTGCTATCACAGTTCTGCAGGTGTTTTATATTTTGTGCTCCACTTATTTTTGGGATAGCCTGGATTTGTAAGAATCCTTCTCTTACTATGAATTCCTTTGATACACCCAAAGACTCCAAATGGCTTTCGACGGCCTTCATCATCGGGTCAGGCCCACACAGGTAATAATATTTTGTATCGTCGCCTGTATATTTCTTAATGATTTCTGCGTTGATAAATCCATGTTCATTTCCGCTAATCTTTTCATATGAAAGTATATTAATGAATCTTTCGCCCAATAATTTTTCGAATGTTTTTTTGTGAATGATATCTGCCCTGGTTTTATTTGCGAAGAGCAGTTTGTTATTTCCGATTTGATTTTGTTTTTCAAGATTTCTCAGAATAGCGATGAAAGGTGTGATGCCTGCCCCGCCTGCGATGAAGATGCCCTCTCCTTTGTAGGCTATATCTCCGAATACATCACCAACGATCAATTCATCTCCTTTAGCGAGCTTCAGTAATTGATTGGTAACGCCATGATGCGAAGGATAGGTCTTGATGGTAAATTCAATGTGATCTTCTTCTGGTAAAGAAGTAAAGGTAAATGGGCGCAGTTCTTTTTCCCATCCTTTTTTGTTGATGGATATATCTACTGCCTGTCCGGGCTGATAACTTAATCCTGATGTTTTTTCAGCCACGATTTTAAGAACATCGTGGGTGAGAGGTTCGATGTGTAATATTTTTACTGCCTGGGACATTTCTTATTATTTTCTGTTATAAATGTGAGCCAGGAATTCCTGCCGTGTTGCTTCTTCATCAAATCTTCCGGAGTAGCTTGCCGTAACGGTTACGCTGTTGGTGTCTTTGATTCCTCGCGCAGCTACGCACAGATGATCTGCCTCTATCAGCACTGCTACATCATTATGGTGTAGTGCCGCCTGCATTCCTTTTGATATTTGCTGTGTCAGCCGCTCTTGTACCTGCGGACGTTTGGAATAGTACTGCACCAGGCGGTTGATTTTAGAAAGGCCGATTACTTTTTCGTGTGGAATATAGGCTACATGTACTTTTCCAATGATTGGTACAAAATGGTGTTCGCAATTTGAATAAAGCGTGATGTCTTTCTCTACAAGCATCTTATGGTATCCATATTTGTTTTCAAATAGACTGATCTCAGGTTTGGTGCCGGGATTCAATCCACTGAACATTTCCTTTACGTACATTTTGGCTACACGCTTTGGAGTACCGCTCAGGCTATCATCATCAAGATCGAGCCCGAGCGCCTCCATTATTTTTGCAAAGTGAAATTCTATTTTTCTGATTTTTTCTTCCTCGCTCAGTCCTTGAAAATGATGTTGGAAGATTTCATTGTGTAGTACTTCTTTTACATTTCCGTTCAAAATACTTTTCATATTGTTTTCAGAGTTCATTTATTTTTTTCATTACGTTTTCTACCATTGCATTGCAATAGATCAGGTTAAATTCGAAGAGTTCTTCAGGGTCATAGCTTTTCTCTATCTCGCGCCGCAGCATTGCTTTGGAACGGTTGAGCCTTACTTTTACATTGGATTCGCTGATGTGCATCAGTTCAGCAGTTTCTGCTATGTTTAGTCCATTTACTTCCCTGAGAGAAAATACCATACGGTAGTCTAAAGGAATTCTGCTCAATGCAGATTCGAGTATGTTACCCAATTCCTTTGCGTGTATTGTTTCTTCCGTTCCATTGTGTGAACCGGAGAAATTGGGTTTCGATTGTTCAGTCACGGCATGAGGTATTTCATTTTTAAAACTTGATTTCCTTCTTTTTCTATAACAGTTGTTCAGCATGATGCGAATGATCCATGTCTTGAGGTTTGAACGGCCTTCAAATTCGGCAAGGCTTTTATACGCATCAATAAAAGTATCCTGCATCAGGTCCTGCGTATCTTCATGGCTGTAATTATAAGATCTGCCTATTTTGTACAGGTATGGATTATATTTTCTGATGATGATTTCATACAGAGATTTTTCTCCATCTGCAATCCTCTCAATGATTTCTGTTTCTGTCAGGTTTTCAATCTGTATCATGACTTATGCAATTATTTTAGACAATCTGGCCATTGCCAATGCTGAAAGTGCCATTACCAGGTCGCGGATAGCTACGTCGACAAAACTGAAACTAATCAGTAATGTCAATGCGATGGCTGCGAGCCATGCAGCAACGATATAGCCCCCGATTTTGGACGATTTCAAAACGACGAGGCCTGCTATGATTTCAATAGTCCCAACTATTTTCATAAATATTGCAGCAGAGAATGGGAGTATGGCTGTCATTGATGGATTCACATATTGTTCCCAGTTGGCCAGTATGTTGGTAAACTTGTCCGCACCTGCTACAATCGGTACGATCACAAATGTATATTTCAAGATTAAATAGGTTCTTTCCAGTGAAAGGGTTTTGATATTATTTTCCATTTTCATCATTTTTTGGTTGGTATAATGTATTAGAGTACTCACATGTCAAAAAGGTTACAAAGTCTTTTTATGCTTCCGTTTATTTTCAGTGGCCAGTAGCATGCAATCCTGCTTTTACTATTTTCAGGATCGCTTATATTCATATTTATTAACGCGGAATTTAAACGTAAACTACTGTTGTTCCTTCAGCAAATACCGGAGATGGACATTAAAATTTTCCGGGAAATTGCTTAGCAATTCCGTCTGACAACATATCTGCCATCATTGTCATGTGTGCTGCAGCTTTTTCATAATCAATGATTGATTGTTCATAATCGCCTTTGAGCAGATCAACAGAATACGTCACTGTTGTTGAGATGTGCTCCTTCATCATCGCCTCCATCTCTGTTTTGACCCAATATTTTGGATTTGCTCCTGCAAGGAAATCGGCTATTTCCTGCGCATTGGCATACCAGTCTGCCAAAGATTTGTCCAGTGCATTCTGGTCTCCGGCTTTTGCAGCACTGAGCACAGGCACGGCCTGTTGAATGTGAGTGGTTAATAATTGTGCGAGTTGGTCTCCTGCTTCCTGTCCATAATAGGGTACAATTGCTGCACCGATATCTTTTTGATTTTGCAGCAGCCTGTTGAGTTTTGCATTCACCTGGTCGGGTTCATGGAAGTAGGCATCTACTGTATTATACGTCCATTGCATGTGATCAGACCATAAGGTTCTCATTCCTGTTTTTAATGAAATGAAGGCGGAGCTTTCCATCGCGGTTGAAGTGTGCTCTTTGGAACAACTTGCAATTACAAGCAAACTGAATATTGCCGGAAGTAAGATAAATGCATTTGTTAATCCATTATGATTGGATTGTTTTGATGTTTTCCTTTTCATGTTTTCTGTTTTAATGATTATTAATAACAGATTAGGGTAATTGAGATTTGAAAAGGTTATACGAAAATGAAAAATATCTAAGACCAATATTTATTTATTGGTTTTTTTGTTGTATTTTTGGTCTTAAATAAT
>JBDHYH010000098.1:0-14715 GCA_039811325.1 Chitinophagaceae bacterium
GAACTGGTAGACACGCAGGACTTAAAATCCTGTTCGCAGCAATGCGAGTGTGGGTTCAACTCCCATCCCGGGTACTTTTTATTTCTATATTTTTTACAATAATATTTGATTTGAATTCCTGTTCGTGCAAATGCGAGTGTGGGTTCCCTGACTGTTTGAAACAGTCAGGCAGGAACTCCCATCCCGGGTACTTTCTCGAAGATGAGAAAGAAACAATTTCTAATTCAATTACCGTCTGCCTAAGCTGACGGAACAAAACAATCCACACCATCGGCTTCAGCCGCATACTTAATACTATTAAAAAATCAATTACAGTTCACCTTTAGTTACCGGGAAAAAAATGGAGCATATTCCCCAACTTCACCCTCATACCAACCTTTTCAAATCGAGTTGATTAATAATACTGAGAATCAACAGGACGCTGAAAAAGTATGCTTGTATTTTATCCTTGTCCATAATATCTGACAACGCAGGTTCAAATAAATTTTCCCGCATCTCTATCGCAACAAAACAAAATCCGTTTACAAAAGAAAACCTCACATCTCTGTTAATCTGGTTTCTGAAATGAAGCATTCTGCTCATCATTGCCTCATCGATAATAGACCGTGCGGCAAACCCGTCATTGCTATATACTGCAAACTGACTTTCAAATGAAGAATTATTCATGTCAACAGGCGCAATCTCTGGCAATGGAAGGAATCTTTCAAAGTGATAATCTGCAATAGTTACCGGAAGCTGCACATCATCAGCCGGCCACACATAAGTAGCTCCATACTTAAAACCGATGGGAGCAATAAAAAATAATCCCTTGAAGATTCTAAGAGTATTTCCGTGTGTATCGCCTTTATACAATGAAGTCTCTAATTCAGAACAATAGTAGGTTACATTCTTATAAACACCTTTGATAAGGTCTTCCCCTGTATATAAATCGCACCTCCTGGGGTACAAACCACTAAACTCATAGTCCACCTGCGATACATTTTGCAATGGTTCATATATAGCACCCGGGTTGATGTATTTTACGATTTCCTTTATGATTATTTCCTTATAATCATAAACAAAATTCTCTCTCTTACTAAAGAACTTAAAAACCGAGAAGATCAATATAACAATTAAAAAAAATGCTACAGTTGATTTACCGATAACAAAACATGCTATGCATAAAAAGAGCGAGGAAATCCCTGCTACCATCCATTTTGAAGCCTCATTACCGGCAGGTTTCAGTTTTTCAAACAGAGGCATTAATCTCTCTGAATAGAATGTCTCAAAGTTGTCAATTTGATTTTCCATAAATCGTCGTGGCGAAAGTATAGATTTTACTCTCAGATAAAATCTTCAACAAAATTTTCTGCCATAAACTAAAAGAATTTCAATCACAAAAATGATGAGATGTGATAACTTTAGAGACTTCAAAAAAAAATAACAATCATG
Organism: Chitinophagaceae bacterium; assembly: GCA_039811325.1. GTDB lineage: Bacteria > Bacteroidota > Bacteroidia > Chitinophagales > Chitinophagaceae > Ginsengibacter. The sequence continues at coordinate 1,432 of JBDHYH010000098.1, forward strand.
AGAAAAATATTTTTGTATTTCCTGGCTTTTTCTTCATTTACTCTTGCTAACTGCTCTGCCTCCAAACATTCAAATCTGGCAACCAATACCAATCATTCTCTTCTCACATTCAAAGTGATGACCTACAATGTGCACCATTGCAATCCACCCTCTGAAAGTAAAACAGGTAAGATCGATATAGATGCTATCACGAATGTGATCAGAAATCAAAATCCCGACCTGGTAGCAGTGCAGGAATTAGATGATCATACCACACGCTCCGGGGCATTTAGCGAACTGGAGGTAATTGCCAAAAAACTAAATATGCATTTTTATTTTGGCAAAGCAATGGATTTTGCCGGTGGAGGTTATGGAGTCGGAATTTTATCAAAGTACCCGATTTCAGATGGCACTACTCATCAACTGCCGGTGGTACCAGGATGGAAAGGAGAACCACGCGTTTTGGCAACAGCAAAAATTACTCTTCCTGATGGAAACAAAATCGTTTTTGGCTCAACACATCTGGAAGCTTACAACAAAGAAAATCGGGAATTGCAGGTCAGAGAAATTTTGAGGATAGCCTCCACAGAAACTTTGCCGTTTATTGTAGCCGGTGACTTCAATGCAACTCCGGAAAGTGCTGTGATCAGGATTTTAGACAGTATATTTTTAAGAACATGCACTTCACAATGTCCTGTAACCTTTGACGAGGAAGGCGATAGCGGAACAATTGATTATATTGCCTTCCGACCGGTTGACCAGTTCCAGGTAATACAACACCAGGTAATCGAAGAAAAATATGCATCAGATCATTACCCAGTGGTAGCCATTTTAAAAATAAAATAAGGATTCAATAGAAATAACTTTCAAACATGAAAAACACAACTCTTCAATTCTTTTTTAAGAAGCATTACATTTTGTTTATCCTTTTACTTATTTCCGGATCATCCAATGCACAAAAGAAAAATTTCGCGATCATTCCACAGGGAACTTCAGAAGAAGATATCATTCATATTGCTGCCAACATTGTACCCACACCGAGGCAATTAAAATGGCAACAATTAGAACTTACCGCATTCTTCCATTTTGGTGTCAATACATTTACAAACCAGGAATGGGGAACAGGCAAAGAAGACCCGAAAATTTTCAACCCGTCAAATCTTGATGCCAACCAATGGGTAAAAGTAGCAAAGGATGCAGGTTTCAAATTAGTGATACTGACAGCAAAACATCATGACGGTTTTTGTTTGTGGCCAACCAAAACAACTACACATTCTGTAGAGAGCAGTCCGTGGAAAAACGGCAAAGGTGATGTTGTAAAAGAATTGGCTGATGCATGCAGAAAACAAGGAATGAGATTTGGAATTTATCTTTCACCCTGGGACAGAAATGCTTCCGTGTATGGCTCGGATGCATACAATGATTTTTTTGTGCAACAACTCACCGAATTACTTACCAACTATGGAAAGGTAGATGAAGTCTGGTTTGATGGCGCCAATGGCGAAGGACCGAATGGGAAAAAGCAAGTGTATGATTTCGAAAGATGGTATCAACTCATTCGAAAACTACAGCCATCCGCAGTCATTGCGGTGATGGGGCCGGATGTGCGCTGGGTAGGTACCGAATCAGGTTATGGCCGCGAAACAGAATGGAGCGTAGTGCCTTCAAATAATCTCGATCAATCGGCGATTGGTGCCAACTCTCAACAAGCAGTTGCCTTTAAACCTTCAGGAGACATGACCGGCGATGACCTGGGAAGCCGTGATAAAATTAAAAATGCGAAAGGGCTGGTGTGGTATCCGGCAGAGACTGATGTTTCCATTCGCCAGGGATGGTTTTATCACCCGGAACAAAATGATAAAGTAAAACCCCCCGAAAAACTGCTCGATATATATTTTAATTCAGTAGGCCGAAATGGGGTTTTGCTGATGAACATTCCTCCGGACAGAGAAGGCTTGATCAATGGCGCAGACATAAAAAATCTGAAAGAATGGAAAAAATTAAGAGATAATATCTTTAGAAAGAATCTCGCAAAGAACGCCATCGTTCAGTCTTCGAATGGAATTAATGGTAAAGCAATCATCGACAACGAATACGCTACATATTGGACCACCAAAGGAAAAGACACCACAGCAGAAATCATATTGAAACTTAAAAAGAAATCAACCTTCAATGTTTTGCTGTTGCAGGAAGAGATCACAGTAGGTCAAAGGGTTGAAAATTTTGTATTGGAATACTTCGATGGAAAAAAATGGAAACGGGCGGGGCAAGGAACCACTGTTGGATATAAAAGATTGTTACAGTTTGATCCTGTTACAGCGGATCGGGTGAGAATAAAAATACTATCATCAAGATTGAATCCAACTATTGCAGAACTGGGATTGTATTACCAGGAACCGAAATAGTACCGCAAAGACTATCACCGCAACAAATTGAATTTCGCATCGTATTTGATCGACTCAAACTACCAATAAGAATTTTCCATGAAACTAAAACTCCTTTTTCTCACCCTGGTTACCTCTCCTCTCATTACTTTGTGCCAGCCATCCTTTAAAATTACACATGGACCTTATTTGCAGGCAATGACTGATCAAAGTGTCAACATCGTATGGACAACAGACAAGCCTTCGATAGGCTGGGTAGAACTTGCACCTGATGATGCTTCTGATTTTTATGCCATAGCACGAAAGAAATATTTTGGTGCGCATGATGGACTTAAATCAGAAACTACACTACACAATGTAAATATAGGAGGACTTGCCCCTGCTACCACATATCGATATCGCATTTACTCGCAGGAAGTTCTGACCCACGAGAATCATTTCGTACAGTATGGTAAGGTAGATGCTTCCGCAGCATACAGGGTACAACTTCCCACATTCACCACTAATAACAAAAAAGCCGCTGAGATCCATTTTGCAGTCGTAAATGATATTCACGAGAGAAATGATGTTTTGAAAACACTTTTGAATCAACTCGATTGGAAGCAAGTAAATATGGTATTCTTCAATGGTGATATGATCAACAACTGCCGCAACGAAGAACAAATTTTTACATCCTTTATGTACACTGCCGTAGCACTATTCGCACAAAAAATACCTATGTATTATGCAAGAGGGAATCATGAAACGAGAGGTGAATATGCAGCGGCGTTCTCAAAATATTTTCCTGCACCATCAGGAAAACTTTATTACCTGCTTCGCAGTGGCCCGGTTTGTTTTGTAGTGCTGGATACAGGAGAAGACAAGCCGGATACGGATATGGAATACAGTGGCATTACCAACTTCGATGCTTATCGTGACGAACAGGCTGCATGGTTAAAAGAAGCGCTCAAAAGCGAAGATTATATTACTGCCCCATACAAAATTGTGATAGGCCATATTCCTCCAATCGGAGGCTGGCATGGAAATATTGAAGTAGCTCAAAAGTTTATTCCATTGCTCAATGAAGGAGGCGCTCAACTGATGATTGCTGCACACCTCCATCGATCATTAAAGCGAATGCCGGAAAAAGAAGGAGCACACTTTCCTGTTGTCGTAAATTCCAATAATTCTATCTTGAAAGTGAAAGCTGATGCCAATCAGTTGCTTGTCGAAATGTATGATCTGCAGGGCAAACTGATGGATTCAATAAAAATAAAACCCGATAATAAGTGAACAAGAAAAATGAATCTATCAACTAATCGTCTATTTTGCAATCCTATCTTAAACACGATATTTCTCGATCTATGAAGCGAACAATTCTCTTCCTTTTGATATCCCTGCCAACTCTACTAACTGCCCAGGTCAAAGGCGTAAAACACGTAATCGTGATTGGTATTGATGGATTAGGAGGAAACTATTTAGACAGCGCAAAAAATATTCCGATGATGAAAATGATGATGCATGAAGGATCGTATTCCCTTCATGCACGATGCATCATGCCGTCGTCAAGCGCTGACAACTGGGCTGCCATGACGATGGGTGCAGGGCCTGCATTAACAGGCTATACAGAATGGAACAGTGATACTCCTGAAATTCCTTCGAGAGTTTTAGACCACTACGGCTTGTTCCCTACCGTCATCGCATTGCTGAGGCAACAAAAGCCACGATCTGAAATCGGAGTCATTTATTCATGGTCAGGCATTGGATACCTTTTTCCCAAAAAGGCAGTAAATAAAGATGACAATACCAATAATGATAGTATCACCACAGCGCACGGAGTACAGTACATTAAAGAAAAGAAACCGGATTACCTGTTTTTCCATTTCAATGATGTGGATGGTGCAGGGCACAGTATTGGCTGGGGAACTCCCCAATATTATGCATCTATCAGCAAAGTTGACCAACAGATCGGAGATATTCTACAGGCAGTTAAGGATGCCGGAATCATGGACAACACCGTCATCATTGTTACTTCCGATCATGGAGGCATCAATAAAGGCCATGGCGGAAAATCGTTGAATGAAATGGAGATACCATGGATTATTTACGGAGCAAAAATTAAGAAAGGGAAAGAACTTGATCAAAGCATCATGACATTTGACACGGCCGCGACGATCGCCTATATTTTTGGATTGAAAACACCGCAGGTGTGGATCGGCAGGCCTGTGAAGGATACATTTGGGAAATAGGAAGTTGATCCTTGCGAGATACGGTCACTATAGCTCAATTACTGATGGGGTGCATTATTTTCTTAAAGAAAGCCCTGGCTGCATGCGAGCGCATAATGCCCGATGCCGTTCTGATCAAACAGCAAAATCACGCAATCGATTTCGTATCTTCTTTTTGCCAAAAAGTAATACTTTGATGTCATCAACATCAACTCAAAACGACACTATATGAAACTTTTTCGTCTGGCCATAGCTGTTATCCTGTTTCAGGTAGTGGCCATTCAGGCCTTTTCCCAACCGACATACCCCGGCACCTATCCGGGAAAAGCAATGGCTCGTCGTACGGGGAATTCAATTATTCTTGAAAATAAGGTTCTCAAAATAATTTTTCAGACTAAGAATGGGCAACTCCATCCCGTCAGTTTTACGGACAAATCCAATCATCATTCTATAAATCTGTTATCGACAAGTTGGTTTGAATTAACCAAACGCAATGGTCAACTTATCACTAATAATAATTTTCAACTTGCACATCTTCCCAAAGTAAGTGCAATCCCACTACAGAAGAAATCAGCAAGATATTCAGACCATGTTAGCGGAAAAGCCATCAATGCTACCTTGACAGATAAAACATCAGGACTTACAATAGAATGGGAAGCAATACTCACAGATGGAGCCAATTATTTCCGTCAACGATGGCTTTTTCGTGTAAGGGATTCTTTGCCTGTCACTAAATATGTAATGCTTACCATACCTGCTGATGCTGCAAAACAGGATGGTGCGGTAGATGGATCACCTATTGTTGCAAAGGAAATGTTTTTTGCATTGGAGCACCCCATGAGTCAAAATATAATCAGCAATAATACTGCTACTTCATTTCTCCCTTTTCAGAATGCGTTGCAATCAACAGACAGCCTGACTATTTCAACAGTCTGCGGAGTAACACCTGCAAACCAGTTGAGAAGAGGATTTCAATATTATCTCGAAAGAGAACGCGCACATCCTTTCAGGCAATACCTGCATTATAACTCGTGGTATGACCTTTCCTGGATTGATCGGAAAATGGAAGAATCATCTTGCCTGGATCGGATCAAGATGTATGGCGACAGCCTGGTAAGAAAGCGCCATATTCCCATGAAAGCCTTTTTATTTGACGATGGCTGGGACAACGACTCCAGTCTGTGGCAGGTGAGCAAAAATTTTCCGCATGGATTTACGAATATGCAACACATGGCAAAGAGTTATGGCGCTCACCTCGGTATATGGGTCTCGCCATGGGGAGGTTACGGAGAATCACAGGCACAAAGGTTAAAGTATGGACGTATGCAGCATCCACCTTTCGAAACAAATGAAAATGGATTTTCATTGGCAGGCCCGGTATATTTTAATCGGTTCAAAGAAGTAACAACCACCTTTATGCGAAAAGACGGAGTTACTCTTTTCAAATTCGATGGTGTAGGAGCAGGCAATGGTGCAGCAGGTGCAGGGCTTTCTTATCAAAAAGATATTGAAGCATTGTTATCTCTTACAAAGGATCTAAGATCAGTAAATTCAAATCTGTTTTTAAGTCTTACAGTCGGTACATGGCCCTCACCCTATTGGTTATACTATGGAGATGCAATCTGGAGGGCAGGCGGCGATTTTGGATTTGCAGGTAAAGGAGATAAACGCCAGCAATGGATTACCTATCGTGATGCTGAATCTTACAAAAATGTAGTAAAGCGGGCACCGCTTTACCCGCTCAATTCCGTAATGCTGCATGGGATATGCATTTCAAACATCGCATATCCCGCTCCTCTCGAAATGGATATCAAAGATATTTCTGACGGAATATGGTCATTCTTTGCAAGTGGCACAGGCCTCCAGGAATTATACATCAACCCGCATTTACTCACACCTGCAATGTGGGATTGTCTTGCATCTGCAGCACGATGGTCACAACACAATGCAGACGTTCTAAGAGATGTTCACTGGATAGGAGGCGATCCGATCAAAGACGAAATATATGGCTATGCAGCGTGGTCCCCACGCAAAGGTGTTTTTTCTTTACGAAATCCATCAGCCCAGGCACAGACCATCACCCTAGACATAGAAAAGATTTTTGAGCTTCCTGAAAATTCAATCTCCGATTTTGAAATTACAAATGCAATGCATCCTGAAAGAAGTTCTGATAAAATGAATGTAAGAAAAGGAAAAATATTTAAGGTTACATTGGCTCCATTTGAACTAAAAGTTTGGGATGCAAATCCTTTAGATAAATAAACCGAAGAGCATCCGTGCGTAAATTTAATAATGTATCCATAAAAATATCCTGCATGGCAGAAAACAAAAAACTTATTAATAATTATGCAGCCTAAATCCGGTAGCAATTGGATTTCACCACTTGCATAGTTACAGGCAGGTGCCCCTTCCAACCTGGGAAAACTGATTGCTTTCGGATCTGCTCTGCACCAATTAATATTTATTTCGTACTACATTTAAAGAAATTACTGAGGTTTACATGGCCAGTTTTCTTAAATGCAAAATTGCAACATAATAAATCCTATTCACGACAGATTAAGATTCATAGAAAAGAATTTTAAACACCGAATAACACTACTAAAAAGGTAAACAAATGAAACGAAGAACACTCATCAAATCCATTGGCATAGTTGCTTCTGCCACTGCACTGGGAAAAACTACAAAAGCGGCACAGCAAATGGTGGTAGATTTAAACAGAAAACGATCTCTCAGGATTGGGCATATTACTGATGTGCATCTTCGCCCGGAATACAATGCCCCGGAGCGTTTCAAGAAATGTATTGACGAAATCAAAAACCATAAGATTGACTTTTTCCTGAATAGCGGTGATTCCATTTATGCGGCAGATTATGACAATATTACCCGCGAAAGAGCGCAACTACAATGGAACCTTTGGAATAATGCAAGAACACATTTCAAAGAATTTGAGATGTACAGTTGCCTGGGCAATCATGATATGTGGTGGGCTGCACCTGACAAAAACGATAGCATGTATGGAAAGGATTTTGTTGTAAAGCAATTGGGAATCCCAAATCGATTTTACAGTTTTGACAAAAATGCCTGGCACTTCATTATGCTCGACAGCAACAACCAGAATGCAGGTTCTTTGGATAAAGAGCAAAGAGAATGGTTAGAAAAAGACCTGGCAGACCAGCCTGCGAATCGTAATATTCTCGTGATGAGCCACTACCCTATTCTTGCTGCTTGCACTCATATAGATGGCGGCAATCATACGGACTCCAAATACGTTGCTGATCTATTTTACCGACACAAGGACAAAAAAATTTCCTGCATAAGTGGCCACATTCATCTGCTGGATAATGCCTGGTATAATGGTGTACAATACTTTTGTAACGGAGCGTTGAGTGGTTTCTGGTGGGAGCCTGGAGATAAGAGTTCTGCAGGAAAGGGCTGGTATCATCAGACACCTCCGGGATATGCAATCATAGATTTATTTGAAGACGGAACTCTTCAAAATAATTATTTCCCGGTGAATGTGTGAGTAAATACCAAATACAGATCATTTAAAATCATACAAGTTCGCAAACAATTTTCCCAATGAAAAAACAGGTACTCATCACCGTTATTTTTAGCTTAGCCGTATTCAACCTGCTGAATGGCCAGGGCACCAATGGCATCTCCCGGCACACTGACTGGCTCATCAAACCTCCTTCACAAAAAGCGACTATCCATGTCAGCGCTGACAACAAGAATATTATACTCTCCAACGGGCTTCTGCAGCGTGAATTCCGTACCTCACCCAATGTGGCTTGTATTGATTTCAAAAACCTGACAAACGGACAACAACTCCTCAGGGCTGTGAAAGCAGAGGCCATCCTGAAGATAAATGGCAGGGACTACAATGTAGGAGGCCTTTACGGACAGAAGGAAAATGCATATCTATTACCCGAATGGGTAAACGATTTTTCAGGTAATCAAAATGATTTTCAGTTTGTCAATTATACCATTACCACACTGCAGCCATACATCAATTGGAGACCCGGCAAATGGTGGGCAACAAACAGAAATCTGCCGACAGGCAAAACGATTGTATTTCATTACAAATCTTATTTGCCGGAATTAAGCGGAATTGCTGTAGATGTCTATTATGAAATCTACGATAACATTCCTTTGATTGCAAAGTATGTTTCGATAGAAAACAAAGGAGGGAATGCAGTCAAGATTGATCGTGTCATTAATGAAAATCTCGCAGTAGTGGAAGAAGAAAGTGCAGTGATAGGCAGTACACGGTTGATGGCAAAGCAACATGGTATTTATGTTGAATCCAATTATGCATTTAACAATGCCATGCGTTATGACATCAGTGATCAGACGACACACTGGCTTCCGGATTCGAGTTACACTTCTCAGGTCAATTACAATTTTCAAACCCCGGCACTTTTGCAAGTCTTTGAAGAGAAGGCTCCCGGCATTGACCTGCAGCCCGGAAAAACGTTTCACTCAGTTCGCACGTACGAACTCTTAATCGATAGCTATGACAGGGAACGGCGAGGGCTTGCCATCAGAAAAATGTATCGCACCATCGCACCCTGGGTGACAGAGAATCCCATCTTTATGCACCTGGTCAGCAAGAATGATGATGAAGTTCGCAATGCAATCAACCAATGTGCGGCTACCGGTTACGAGGCCCTCATTCTGAGTTTTGGAAGTAACCTGAACATGGAAGATTCATCCGCGATGAATATCAGGAGATGGAAGTCCATAGCAGATTATGCACACAGTAAGAATGTAAAGATTGGCGGGTATTCCTTGTTCAGTTCCAGAAAAATCAGTGATGAAGATGATGTGATAGACCCTGTTACAGGCAAACCTGATGCAGCAGCATTCTTCGGACACGCACCATGTTTTGGCAGTAAATGGGGGCTTGCCTACAGGGATAAGATTCAACACTTCTTCGCTGCAACCGGATTTGATATCTGGGAAAATGATGGCCCTTACCCGGGAGATGTCTGTGCGTCGACAACACACCCCGGCCACAAAGGCCTGGACGATTCTCAATGGCGGCAGATGGAAATTCAAAAAGAACTCTATCATTGGCTTAATGCGCAAGGTGTATATATCAATGCACCTGATTGGTATTTCCTGGACGGTACCAATAAGATCGGAATCGGATACCGTGAAGTCAACTTTTCATTGCCAAGAGAGCATCAAAAAATTTTAAACCGTCAGAACATTTATGATGGTACCTGGGAAAAAACGCCTTCTATGGGCTGGGGTTTCGTGCCGCTTACCCGGTACCAGGGAGGTGGTTCGGAGGCTGTGCTGGAGCCACTTTCAGAGCACCTGCCTGATTACAAACAACTGATGATGCAATATTACGGGGCAGGCGTTCAGGCGTGTTACAGAGGCCCTCGCCTGTATGACACGGAAGCCACCAAACAAACTGTCATCGATGTAATATCATGGTACAAAAAATACCGGGATATTTTGAATAGCGATATCATTCATATTCGTCGCCCTGATGGCAGAGATTGGGATGGAATATTGCATGTAAATCCTGAATTAAAAAACAAAGGACTGTTGATGCTCTTCAATCCCACAAAAAAAGAAATACGTACAACCATTCCCGTTTCACTATACTACACCGGGCTTACAAAAGAAGCTAAGATCAGGGAAAAAGAAGGAATAACTAAGGTGTACCCGGTTTCGAGAAATTACGAAGTGCAGTTACCGGTCGTTTTAAATCCCGAATCTTATTCATGGTGGGTGATTGAATAGGGAAAGAGATTTTATAGATGATCTTCTTTTATCTTTATGATGATTTTTTTCGCAGCCAGGCTGCATCATTTCTATTAAACCAGCTTAATAAGCCAAACAAATTCAATGCTACGGCAATTTTTTAATTTCAGAATGGGACTTTCACTTTTGGCTGTGGTCATTGTCATCGGGACAATTTTCTATTCAAATTTTCTTTCAAAAAAAATAGAAACAGAAGAACGCGAAAAAATAAATCAATGGGTGGAGGCCAACAAGCTGATAGCTACTGCGCCACAGGGTACAGACATTACATTAGCAAGCCTGATACTGCAGCAAAATGATGATATTCCTATTATCTGGACAAATGAAAAAGACAGTATCATAGATTCCAGAAACCTGGATTCCACTAAGATTAAATCAAAAGATTATCTCGAAAAAAAACTTTCCCAATTCAAGAAAGATCATTTGCCCATCATCCTTGTACTTAACGAAACGCCTTATATCGCGGACAAATATTACTATGGTGATAGTAACCTGCTGATACAAATCAGGTATTTTCCAATTGTACAGCTTCTTGTTGTAGCGCTCTTTATTATCATTACCATTTATTCCATCACCATCAGGAACAAGGCTACCCAAAACCAGGTATGGGCCGGTATGGCAAGGGAGACTGCTCACCAATTGGGTACTCCGCTGACTTCGCTGCAAGGCTGGATAGAAATATTAAAAGATCAGGATCAGGATCAGGGTCATGAAAATGAAATTACTTCTTCAATGGAAAAAGATGTAGGGCGTCTAAAACTAATCAGCGATCGATTTGGGAAAATAGGCAGTTCTCCACATTTGGAACCGCATAATGTGGCAGAGCGCACAAGAGATATGATTCAATACATCCGGCGAATAGCTCCGGAAAAAGTACAATTCAATTTTATTGAAAATAATGGAACTTTTGTGTCTGACATTTCTGCTCCTCTTTATGATTGGGTCGTCGAAAACCTGTTGAAGAACGCATTAGATGCTATGGGAGGCAGAGGGCAGATAGATATATTCATCAAAGAAGCTTCAGGAAAAATTTACATCGATGTAAAAGATACAGGCAAAGGCATCCCAAAGAAAGATTGGAACCGGATATTCAAACCCGGGTTCACTACCAAACGTCGTGGATGGGGCTTGGGGCTTTCATTGTCCAAAAGAATTATTGAGCAATATCACAAAGGCCAACTGTATGTGAAAGATTCGGATGCTGGAAAAGGAACTACTTTCAGGATAGTACTCTTAAGTGAAAAATGATCAGCCAGAGTGGACTCACCAAAAACGCTCACCTTATTCAAACCAATACTTACTGCATGATCTTATGCCCCATTTTATCCCGTTTGGTTTTGAGATATTTTTCGTTATGTACATTGGGCTTTATTTCTATAGGTAGTGTCTCTACAATTTCAAGTCCATAACCTAACAAACCTGCGCGCTTCTTAGGATTATTGCTAAGTAACCGGATCTTTGAAATATTCAAATCGCGCAGTATCTGTGCCCCTACACCATAATCACGCTGATCCATGTCGAATCCCAATTTCAGATTTGCCTCCACTGTATCAAGCCCTTCTTCCTGCAGCTTGTAGGCTTTCAGCTTATTGAGCAAACCGATACCCCTGCCTTCCTGGTTCATGTACAAGACAAGGCCCTTCCCTTCTTTCTCTACCATTTTCATTGCGGAAGTAAGTTGATCACCACAATCACAACGGAGTGATCCAAGAATATCACCAGTCATACAACTGCTATGGACGCGCACCATCACAGCTTCACCCTCTTTCCAATCTCCTTTCTTCAAAGCAAGATGGACTTCACCGGTATTGGTTTGAGTATAAGCAATCAGTTCAAAGGTTCCGTATTTAGTAGGCATCTTCACACTGGTTTCTTTTTTGATCAAAGACTCTGTTTTCAATCTGTACTGTATAAGATCTTTTATCGAGATCAACTTCAGGCCATGTAAGTCAGCAATTTTTCTGAGTTCCGGCAGCCGGGCCATTGTTCCATCTTCATTCATGATCTCAACAAGCACACCTGCTTCGCCATGCTCCGCAAGTTTTGCCAGGTCAACGGTAGCTTCTGTATGCCCTGCCCTTCTGAGCACCCCGCCATTTTTTGCCATTAATGGAAATATATGGCCAGGCCTCCCTAATTCTTCCGGTTTCGTATCCGGGTTCAGGATAGCCTGAACAGTTTTGGCCCTGTCATGTGCCGAAATACCTGTGGTGCATCCATGTCCCAGCAGATCTACACTCACAGTAAATGGTGTAGCATGAAGCGCAGTGTTGCGCTGGACCATAAGATCCAGTTGTAACTCCTCACATCTTTTTTCATTGAGTGGCATACAAACGAGGCCTCTGCCATGCTTGCTCATAAAATTGATAACTTCGGGTGTAACGTTGTGTGCAGATGTAATAAAGTCGCCTTCATTCTCACGGTCCTCATCATCTACTACGATCACTAATTTGCCATTCTTTATATCCTCAATGGCTGCTTCTATTTTGTCTAACATTTAATAAGGGTAAATGAATTGCAAAGATACGGAACAACAGACTTTAGCCATTTCACCTAATGATATTTTAGGATATGTCATACCTGGCAAGCCAAAACATTCATTTAAAGAGTAATGCAGCGAATCGATGTTCAAAACTGCCTTTAATTTGTTAATAAAATTGGCAGTAGTTAGCTGATTATTCAGTTTCTTTGCCGCATCAAAAAATAACAATTATGAAGTTTAAAAGAATTTTACCAATTCTGATTGCTGCCTTGTTTGCGCCTTTCATCATGAAGGCACAGGTAACGACAAGTAGTATAACTGGATTTGTGAAGTCAGACAAAGGCGAGCCTCTCGATGGCGCGACCATCACGGCCGTTCACGTTCCGTCAGGAACCAAGTATGCAACCATTTCCAAGAAAGATGGAAATTTTACAATTCCCAATACCAGGAT
>JBDHYH010000099.1:0-14446 GCA_039811325.1 Chitinophagaceae bacterium
AATCATATCCACCTGCTCATATCAGTATATTTTTTCAGGTTTTTTTTGGTCTATTTAATATGTCATTATAGTATTATCCGTTGGCCTGGGCCAACAGTAAATGGAAACCCCTCATGGATATTAGGGCCAGGATATGGTTTAAAATTGCACCGCTATTGCCAATCCTTTCAGGCAGTGAAAGTACGCGCTATTTGATTTTCCGCAACAATCCACTTAAAATGTAATGCTGCAAATAAAAATAATTACCTGCTGGTTCTGAGCAGTGATTTCACAATTCCATACGGTGGGAAGTATAACTGCTTACTTTTTTTTATTTCGATTATCAATGGGATACTTGGGAAAGGGATTATCGTTTGTGATGACAAAATGAATTTGATTCGATATATCATATAGAGATGTGAGTAATCTACTCACCCTTTCACGCCGTAAAAAACTTCACAATGAATTCATCTACCCCACATTTCAAAAGTCTTGCTTTGACTTTTGTACTCACATTGGCCTTATTTCAATTATCCAACGCCCAAACGGTGCATGAAAACATGCCAGCTACCAACGGCGAGGTAACTGCTATAGTACGGAATGGCAATACCCTTTACCTTGGTGGGAGGTTTAGGGGATTGGGCCCTAATGTTCCCAATGGAACTTCAATAAGTACAACTACAGGGTTGCCGAACCTTAATTATGTAAAACCGAATGATTTTGTGAATACAGTTGTTTCTGATGGCGCCGGTGGCTGGTATATTGCTGGGGAGTTTACGCAAGTTGGTGGTGTTGCCAGAAACTATATAGCCAAAATTAATGCTGATGGCAGCCTGAATAGCTGGAACCCCGGGGCCGATGGATATATAAATGAATTGGTAGTGAGCGGAAATACTTTGTATGTGGGAGGAAGTTTTTCTAATATTGGCGGACAGCCAAGAAATTTCTTAGCATCATTTAATACTACTACAGGTACTTTAAATTCATGGCCCACCGATGCGCCTGATGGCGACATCAGTGCTATTGCTGTTGGTGGAGGCACGGTTTATGTTGGAGGATATTTTTCAATGATTGGTACTGAATACAAGCATAATATTGCTTCAATTAATGCTGCAACAGGCAATGTTACCACTTGGGCGCCCGATGCAGATGAAAGGGTTACTGAAATACTGGTAAATGGAGGGGTTGCGTATGTGGGTGGAGATTTTACTTTGTTGGGTGGCCAAAGTAGAAATCATATAGGAGCCGTAAACACATCCAACAATAATGCAACTTCCTGGAATCCGGATGCAGATGCACTCGTTATTACTATGGCCATTTCAGGCACTACCTTGTATGCCGGTGGTGAATTTACTACTATAGGCGGGGCATCAAGAAATGCTATTGCTGCGCTTGACCTCAGTACAGGAAATGCTACTTCCTGGAATGCCTATGGCCCTACCGGTGGGATTGTGGAATCCTTAGTGGTTTCTGGTGGTTTATTGTATGCAGGAGGTTATTTCGAGGTTATTGGTGGAGGTTACCGGCTTAATTTGGTTGCATTAGATTTAACTTACGGGCTTGCCAACTCATGGAATCCAAGCATTAGTGATGGAGTAATTTGTTTGGCAGCCGATGGCAGTGGCAATATTTATGCAGGCGGAAATTTTATTTCAGTAGGGTGGGCACATAGAACATACATTGCAGCGATTGACGCTACTACGGGCCAGGTAACGCCGTGGGCGCCGCAAGCTAATAATTATGTTAATGATCTTGCATTTTATAACAATACAGTCTATGCTGCAGGTGATTTTACCACTATCGGTGGCCAAAGCAGAAATTCCATAGCGGGATTGAACACAACTGACGGCCTTGCAACTTCTTTTAATCCCAATCCGGCTCCATTTACAGGGAATATTCATTGCATGGCCGTTGCAAACAATTTAATTTATGCCGGTGGAAGTTTTACCAGCATTGGCGGGCAATCAAGAAACAACCTTGCAGCGATTGATCCAACATCAGGTACTGCCACAAGTTGGAATCCTAATGCAAGTTCGCAGGTGGATGCTATTGCAATAACAGGCAGTACTGCTTATATCGGTGGATATTTTACAGCGATAGGTTCCGATTCGAGGTATCATATTGGGGCCGTTGATTTAACTACAGGGTTGGCTACTTCCTGGAATCCCGGCGTTGGCACAAATGAAAATATCTATTGCCTCAGTGCGAATGGAAATACCTTGTATGCTGGCGGAAACTTTAATACCATTGGCGGGCAAACGAGACACAGAATTGCAGCATTTGATGTTTCGACCGGTAATCTTTCCGCTTGGGATCCCAATGCCAGCAATAGTGTTTCTTCCTTTGCTTTTGGAAACAACCAGGTTTATGTTGGCGGAGGGTTTCTCACTATTGGTGGACAATCAAGAAAAGGTCTTGCAGCACTTGATCCGGTTACAGGTAATGCCACTTCATGGAATCCCTTAAGTAGTGGTGGTGCTGGTGCACTTGCTTTGAATAATAATATCGTATATGCAGGAGGAACATTTACAATAGTTAATGGAGAGCCAACCAAATACTTTGCTGCGATAGATGATAACTTCGTAGTGCCGGTTGGCCTGTCAAACCTGGCTGCTTCTATTGCCAATGACCGGTTATCCGTTTCATGGATCACGAATACAGAGAGTAACAATAGCCACTTTGATATCGAAATTTCCAAAGATGGAAATGAATTTACAAAGGTGGGTACTGTATTATCAAAAGCAAATAATGGCAACTCTTCTGCTTCTTTAGAATATGCATTCAGCATAGAGATGAATAAGACCCTCCTGATGGGCTTAGGCGGGTTACTGTCTTTATTATTTTTACCTCTGTTCAGGGGAAATAAGAAGAAATACATTTTGGGTATTGCCATCCTGTTGGTCGCCGGGACTCTCCTGTTTAATTCCGGTTGCAAGAAGATTGATTCTTCAGGTTATTATCATGGACACAAGGTGATGGTGCGCATCGTACAGGTGGATAAAGATGGATCAAAGAACATTTCAAAAGTAGTGGTGGCAAGGATTGTGCAATAAAAAGATCATTGCGAAAAGTGCCGGGTGCTTGCTTCGGTTGGATCAAACCTGCCAGGCAGGCAACCGGTATTTTTTTTGTCAGCCTGCTAACATCCGGTTTTATTCCTTTGATGATTCGCACCGGATTTTAATGTTGGCTGCAAAATCTACACACGACGCTTCGTTCGGTGTTTACAACCCTTGTAAGTGCAAGCGCTTGCTTGTGTTGTTGTACTACTGAACCGTCTGGTTTTTGAGAATAGGAATAATAAATGAAAAGAGAGAAAGTACCATATTTTTTTGCACAAGAGGAAGTTCACGCTAATAGCCGTTGAAAATTGCCGTTAAGCCGGGCTTTCATCATTCGTCATTCAAAAAGTTTTGGAATTTGTCAATAAACAGTCCTACATGGTAACCGTCCATTAGTGCATGGTGTCCGTGAATTGAAACAGGTATTTCTTTCACACCATTATTTTCGGTCATTTTGCCAAAAGAAATTTTAGGACAACTGTCGGGGTGCGAAAAACTTCTTGCGTGGGAAATGCTTGTAAAGTCAAGCCACGGAATGGCAGAAAAATGAATGACATTTTCACCTGAAACGGCAGGCAATAAATTGTTTGTGCTTTTTACATTTTCAATTTCCTCTAATGCTTTTTCGTAAAACTGTTTTTCATCTTCAAAATAGTCTATATAGGCGAAGCCAAATGTTCCGTCAGGTCGGTTAATAGTTGGCGAAGCATTTACGGTTGTAAAATCATACGGTTGATTCTCAATAATTCTGTATCTGAAATTTTCTACTTCATTGGCTGCTTTCAACGCTCTGTATAGATAGTACAAGAAAAAAGAAGTGCCTTTTTCTCTTGATTTCTTGTAGGCAGTGGTGCAATCTACTTTTACCGTTACACCAAAAAATGGTTCTTCAAATTTTGAGAAGAAAAGAAAATGCTCTTTTCGGTTCCATTTGTCAAGGTCTATTAATTTTTTCATTTTATTCTTTATTCAAAAAATTCTTTTGGGTAAATAACTTTTCCTTTCTTGTTTTTTAAGGCATCGGGCACAAGTTCTATTGCCATACAATTTTCTTCAGGTGCTTCAAACGGAAGTAAAAGATCGTAATGGTGCAAAGGTTGATATCCGAATTTTGGGTAATACTTTTCGTGTCCCAATAAAATAACAGACTTGTAGCCTGATTCTTTTGCAATGCGATGTGCTTGCCCGATCAATCTTCCACCTATTCCTTTCTTTTGAAAGGCTGGCAAAACAGCTACCGGAGCCAATGCTAAAGAAGTTACACTTTCTGTATTTGTTTCAATGATGATTTTGGTCAGTAGAATGTATCCGACAATTTTTTTGTTTACTTCTGCAACTAATGATAATTCCGGAATAAATCCATCGGATTTTCTTAGTCGTTCTACCAAAAACTGTTCTTTTTTATCGCTCATCATTTCATTTCGAAATGCCTGTTCTATCAAATCAAACACTATCGGGTAATCACTTTTAACTTCTTGTCGTATCTTAAAATCCATAATCATAAGTAACCTAAAATCTCATTAATTGATTTCAGTTGAATGAAATTATCGTGTTTCAAATTGGTTTCTTGTTGCTCGTGCGTCCAGGTTACATGGTATGGAATATGTGCTGCATTTCCGCCTAAGTCTAAAACAGGAATAATATCGGATTTGATAGAATTGCCCAGCATTAAAAAATTTTCAGGTTTGCAATCCAAATGTTTGAATAGCTTTTGATAATCACTTTCTTTCTTCTCACTCATAATTTCTATGTGGTGGAAGTAGTGTTCCAATCCTGAATTTTTCAACTTTCTTTCCTGGTCTAATAAATCTCCTTTGGTTGCAACCACCAATTTATAATTGCCATTCAAGGCTTCTAAAGTTTCGGGAACACCTTGCAAAAGTTCAATTGGTTTTTGTAGTAGTTCGTGTCCAATTTCAATGATTTTATCAATGACATTTAAGGAAACGGTTCTATCTGAAATTCTGTTTGCAGTTTCAATCATACACAGCAAAAATCCTTTAATGCCGTAACCGTAAAGATGCAAATTCTTCATTTCAGTTTTAAAAAGTTCTTGTGAAATGGTATGTTGCGGATGATAATTTTCAAGTAAGGCACAAAATTGTTTTTCAGCTTCTTGAAAATATGGTTCGTTTACCCATAAGGTATCGTCTGCGTCAAATGCTATGGTTGTTATTTTATTGTTCATTTTTTGGCTGTTCAAATTTTGTTTGTTATGGTGTTCGCTAACATTCGTATTACCGCTAGGGTTCACAATTATTTTTCCAAAACAATTTTCCCCACCTTCTATTTCCTAATCACTTACGAAAATGGGTGCGGATACCTGCTTACAGCGTTACTCCAACTCTATGATTACAAAGCATGGCATACTACATAAAGAAATATACACCTGCTACAACAGAAAATCCTTGTAATATCTAAACGATCTTTACAAGGATTCTCAAAGTTTAGTGCCTTTCTGCATGTCGGGTAGACAAGATTCGAACTTGCGACCCCACGCCCCCCAGACGTGTGCGCTACCGGGCTGCGCCACTACCCGAAAATAGGTTTGGCAAATGTAAGATGTAAATGACGAAAAGCCACTTTCAGATTAGTGATATTTTTGACCGGCAACAAATTATATTCAACATATATTTTCTGGCCAAAATTTTTCAAATTAGCTTAAACCCTTGTTGAGTGCGGTGTCGATTACCTATCCTTAAAAGGCGGTATAAGTATTTGCAATCTTTCGCTCAATGGGCTTTAGCCTTTAGCTGGCAATAATGAAATTCAAATTTTATTTGGATGTTGATTTATGTGGTACAAAATGTTCCACCTTGTTCTTGACTGGTTTTAGCGTTTTCAAATATTTAAAGATAGCCAGCAAATCTGTCGAGTCCATTCCCGCATACATGGTCCAGGGCATTACGGTTTGCGGATCATCGCCCGATACTTTGGGTACATTAGCCGGATCATTGTAGGCTTTGAACCTTTGGATAAACTGGTCGGCGGTCCATGAACCAATGCCCGTTTCGGTATCAGGAGTCAGGTTAGCGGAATATACATCCTGGTTGGGCAATTCAAATTTCCGGCCACCGGTGAATGCTTTTGATTTTATAACGCTTCCTTTGTCTGCCTGTGTATGGCATTCCATGCATCCGGAAGCATTGGTCATGTAAGCCCCATATTTCAAAGTGTCTGACTTTGGCGGCTTCACGGTGAAGTCAGCCTTTTCCGGAATGGTATTGAGTATAAAATTAACAGGGAAGTCCACTTGATGTTTGGGTGTGGTATTCACGATCGGAGTGAGTGTGCGTACGTATGCGATGATATCCTCAAGGTCATTGAGATCCATTTTCCGGTAATACGCATAAGGCATTACAGGAAATAAAGCGCTGCCTTCTTTGGAAACTCCTGTAGTGAATGCTCTCAATATTTCACCATCAGTCCAGTCTTTCAGATGATATGGCGTAATGTTTTTTGAATAAAACGTGCCGGGAAATCCGGCTTCCTTTCCGAAGTATTCTCCTCCTTTGCCAAGAGTACCGGGCGTAATGGGGCCTGAGAACCTGCTCCAGTCCCGGGTAGAATGGCAGTCCATACAAATGGATACATGATTGGCCAGGTATTCGCCATGTGCGATCCGCTCTGGTGTTGCATTGATTTTCAGATCCGGGGCAGGGCCTACATTTGGCAATGCAAATTTGATATATGATCCGATGCCGAGAATAGCGATTATAATCACTACTCCAATGGTAATGAGTACCTTTTTCATTGTTTCAATTATTGTGAGTTAAAATTTACACAGACTTCTTCATGGATGTCATTCTGTTGCCGGGTGCAAATTCATAAGGGAAAAGGCGGGCAGTTTTTCCAAAAGGGAATATTCAAAAGTAGGAATTTCTTATCAAAGAAATATTCGAAAGTACATTTTGTCCCTCCTTAATAAATCAAAGGAGGGCAAGAATAATGATGATATGTATTCATTTGCAAAATGTTAGAATGGTCTTACTGTTTGCTCATGAAAAAATTTCCTTTGCCGGTAATAAAGCCGTGGAGCAGAGGCCTCATGGCAGTAGTTCTTCCAATCATTTTACCGCTGTCGTATCACAGTCCAACGACAATACGCTAAGTCTTGCAATTTGAGATGTATTGAACACCTGGCCTCACATTCAGACAGCCCGTTACGGATTGAAAAATCCATCAATCACATTTTTCGTTTCTTCAAAATTTCTATGCACATAAGCATTCAGCCCTGCCTTGGCTGCGGCCTTTACCAGCATGGGCCTGTCGTCAAAATAAATACACTCTGAAGGATCAGCCTGCGCTATGCCGATGGCCAGTTCGAAGATGCCGGGGTCAGGTTTGCGCATGCCCACTTCATGAGATGATATGAAGGCATCAAAAAAATCGTGCAGCCTGAATTTCTTAATGCGGTATTGATTCAGTTCTTTGGGCTCGTTGTTGATGGATATTACTTTGACATCCGAATGCGCCTCCTTCCATTTCACTAACCACGGCAACAGATCGGGTAGTTGTGTGGAACATGAATACATGAAGTCAATGAAATCTTCTCTCGGAAAATCCCTTTCTTCATAAAACACCGCAATATCCAGGTAAGCATCAAGGCTGATCTTGCCGATTTCATACACATTGAAAATGAAATTGTGCCGGTGTTCCATTTCGTCATAATCGATTCCGAATTTTTTGGATGCAGCCATGCGGCTCTCGTGTCCCCATCCATTCGACAGGAGTACGCCCCCAATGTCTGAAAAGAGTACTTTTATTTTTCCCATAATTATTTTTCCAGCGAAGCTACTTTTTGTAACCGGCGTTTGTGTCTTTCGAGTCCTGAAAATTTTGCATTGAGAAATGCAAGGATCAATTCTTCTGCTGCTGCATAGCCGGTAACGCGCCCGCCGAGGCAGATCATATTCATATTATCATCTTCCACACCCTGATGTGCAGAGAAGTGTTCGTTGATCAGTGCGGCTCTTACTCCCGCTACTTTGTTGGCGGCGATGGATGCACCGATGCCGCTTCCGCAAATAGCTACAGCTTTTTCGATATGGCCGCTTCCCACTTCCTTTGCTAACGGTACAATATAATCAGGATAGTCATCCGCGCTGTCATAAGTATTTGCACCGAAGTCCTGCACCTCGTATCCCTTTTCTTCGAGGAATGTTTTTATCTGTGCTTTCAATTCAAATCCACCATGATCTGCTGCGATGCCAATTTTCATAATTCTTCTAATTTTCATCAAAGTACGAAATTCGAAATTAAGTGAGTCTGGTTGCGGAGAAAAGGGTGCAGCCCATCCGATAGCAATCGGATCCGATTGCTATCGGATTACACAGGCGGGTGTCCTCACCCGGCTGTAACACCCGCTACAGGTCGGTGTCATCACCGACCTGTAATAATGCAAGAGGCGAAAATTTGAGCTGCATCCGGAGAATAATTATGTTAACTGTTTTCTCTGTGTTATTAATTTCTTACACAGAATGCCACAGGGGTTCACAGAGATTTTTCTCGGTGGTTCTCAGTGCCTTCTCTGTCTTTTATCTCTGTGTAATTATTTTTTTTTACACAGAGTACCACAGAGGTTCACGGAGATTCTTTTCAGTGGCTCTACGTGAATTCTTATTTCCTTTCCTCTGTGTAATTTTCTTATTCCAGGAGTACCACCTCACGGGAGTGTGTCTGAATTGATTCTGTCCTTTCCTTACGCATCCAATGCTTCCTGGAGGGTATCTCTCATTAGATTCTCGTTAAAATCTCTCTATATATGGTTAATATCTTGAAACCATTTTTCCGCCATTCCTGTTAGCTTGCCACCACTTTTTTCTAACTGTTCTTCCTAAAAAAATATCACAATATGATTAAGAAAGTTTTACTAATTGCAACAATGCTTTTTGGCAGTTTCATTACCTATGCTCAAATGCCGAAGCAATATGTGCCCTGCAACGAGATGCCACTGATCATGCAAGGTTACTATGCAGACTACACGGCATTAAACAGGGTGTATATCGTCAATGGTTCTCCTGAAAAAAGAGACCGTTACAAAAAACTGGCAACGGATTATCTTGAAAGGCTGAAGAAAATCGATTTTCAAAAACTGCCGCAGGAATGTAAAGCCGACTATATTCTTTTTCACAGAGATCTGGAAAATACTGTGCAGGATTATAATGAAGAAGCACAGCAATACAACAGCATGAAGCAATGGTTTCCATTTGCAGATTCTGTTTATCATCTGGAAAAGATCAGGAGGAGAGGAGGCGATGTCAACAGTAAAGCGGTTGCAAAAAATTTCTTTGATATCATCAACGAGGTAGCAGCCTTGAAACAAAAATTAATTGCCGACAAGCATATCAATATCGTCGACGAAAGAACGGCATCCATGATCATCAATGGTATGCTGCGGGCATTGGATAATGTTTATAAATTTTACAATGGTTACAATCCTGATTTTACATGGTGGGTTCCTGTTACCTACAAAAGACTTGACAGCGCTTTAAAAGATTACAAAGCCGCATTCAGATCGGTAGCTAACAAAAATGCCCCGGTCAAAGATTCAAGTGGTATTGTGGGGTACCCGATTGGACGTGATGAAATCATGCGGCAGCTTCGGTACGAGATGATTCCTTACACACCTGAAGAGTTGATCGACATCGCCAACAAAGAATTTGCATGGTGTGATAAAGAGTTGCTCAAAGCATCCCGCGAAATGGGTTTTGGTGATGACTGGAATAAAGCGCAGGAAAAAGTAAAGAACAGTTATGTACCTGTCGGAGACCAGGCAACTGCAATGGTTGACTTATACAATCAATCAGTCAATTTCATTAAGCAAAAGGATTTGATCACCATTCCCCCATTGGCTGAGGAAACGTGGCGCATCGTGATGATGACTCCGCAACAACAACTGATCAATCCATTCTTTTACGGAGGGGAAGAGTTTGCAGTTTCTTACCCGACCAATACAATGAATTTTGATTCGAAGATGATGAGCATGAGAGGCAACAATCCGTATTTCTCAAGAGCTACGGTACACCACGAACTTATCCCCGGACATTACCTCCAACAGTTTATGAATGACAGAGTATATACTTACCGGCATTATGAAACGCCCTTCTGGACTGAAGGCTGGGCGCTTTATTGGGAAATGCTTTTATGGAACGAAAAATTTCCACGCGGCCCGGAAGACAGGATCGGAATGTTGTTCTGGAGAATGCATCGCTGCGCGAGGATTATTTTCTCACTAAATTACCATTTAGGAAAATGGACACCGCAGCAGTGTATCGACTTCCTCGTGGACAGGGTAGGACACGAAAGAGAAAATGCTGAAGGGGAAGTTAGGCGCTCATTCGTGGGTGGATATTCTCCATTGTACCAGGTGGCTTATATGATCGGTGGTTTGCAGATCATGGCTCTGAAAAATGAAATGGTGAATAGCGGAAAGATGACGATCAAACAATTTCACGATGCATTTCTTCAGCAAAACAGCATGCCCATTGAAATGGTGAGAGTGATCCTGGAAAACAAACCTGTTACAAAGGATTTTAAAACTACATGGCGATTCTATGATTCGAAAAAGTAAATAATAATTGTTGTGTGGTGATATTGAATTGAAATCCATAAGGAAGAATATTGAAGCCTAACCTTGGGAAGAGATAGAAGGCTAAAAGAATTATTTAAAATTTATGATGATGAATATTAACCAACCGCTTCTTAAAAAATTTACGATTGCTATCGCTTGCTGTTTCCTTTGTGCATTCGGCGTATCTGCTCAAAATGTTTCGAGAAATGATGTGCTGGAAGCCTACAAGAAAGCGGCGCTGCTGGACTCTGCTGCAAGAAAGAGTGTCTTCAGAGCATCTGTGAGCGCTCATTGGAATTCCGATGGCAAAAGTTTTTGGTACAAAAATGAATTGCCTGAAAAGCAAGTAGAATTTATTGTGGTAAACGCCTCCACAGGCAAGAAGCAGAAGGCATTTGATGAACAAAAGATGGCAAAGGCATTGTCAGATATTTTGGATACGATTATTGTACCATCCCGTCTTCCCATATCCGATATGAAGTTTGACAGCAGGATGAAAAATGTTTTTGTCAGGGTAAAGAATAGTTATTACAAAGGAGATTTGAATACCTATCGTTTTACTACTACCGATTCGTTTAGCATCCCTTCAATGAGAAATAATGTAGTAAGGGGAAACATCAGAAGCCGGTGGCAGCGCCAAAGAGAATCTGACAGCCTCTCTCCCGATAAGCAATGGCTGGCTTACAGCAAAGAAGGAAATATGTATGTGAAATCGATGAAAACGGGAGAAACGAAGCAATTCACATTTGATGCGGACTCATCCAATTTTTATGGGCAGATGCAATGGTCGCCGGATAGTAAGCATTTGATCGTCTTCCGCATTCACCCTGTCGAAATCAAGAGTGTTTATTACGTACTTTCTTCTGTGCCTGGTACTACGAGAGGCGTGCTGAAGTCGCATGAATATGCGCAACCGGGAGACCCATTCACCAGTTACGAGATGTATGCGATCAATGTAGAGCCGGGCAATCTGGTGAAGATTAAAACAGAGGTTTATGATTTTCTCGACTATCCCTGGCTGCACTGGCGTGAAGGGGATAATAATTTCTTAGTGTATGAAAAAGCCGATCGCGGCCACCAGCGCTATAGGATGATAGAAGTGAATGTACAGAATGGAGAAACACGAAACCTCATAGATGAGAAAACAAATACATTCATTTACGAAAGCCGGATATTCACCTGGTATGTGAAGGGAACCAATGAGATCATCTGGAGCAGCGAAAAGGATGGCTGGAATCAATTGTATCTTGTGGACGGAGTGAACGGCGGCGTGAAAAACAGGATCACCAATGGCAATTGGGTAGTGAGAGGTGTGGATAGCATTGATGAAAATAAAAGACAGATTTGGTTCACGGCAAGTGGTATGAATGCAGGAGAAGATCTTTACAATATTCATTACTATCGAATTGACTTTTCCGGGAAAAATCTTGTTTCACTGACACCAGAAAATGCGAATCACAGGCTGACTTATTCACCAGACAGAAAATATTTTATCGATACCTACTCCAGGCCCGATATGCCACCTGTTACTGTATTGAAAGAGACAAAAGGCGGGAAATTGATTTCTGTTCTTGAAACGGCCGATTTGAGTGAATTCGAAAAGTCAGGATTGAAAATGCCTGAAGTGTTTGTGGCTAAAGGCAGGGATGGTGTTACTGATATTTGGGGTATCGTATGCAGGCCATCACATTTTGATCCTTCAAAAAAATATCCGGTAATTGAAAACATTTATGCAGGCCCACAAGATTCTTATGTCCCAAAAAATTTTATGCCTTACGGCGAAATGCAGAGTATGGCAGAGTTGGGATTTATAGTGGTGCAATGTGATGGAATGGGCACAGCCAATAGATCTAAAGCATTTCATGATGTAGCGTGGAAAAATCTTGCTGACGGCGGATTTCCAGACCGGATAAGATGGATCAAAGCATTGTCAGAAAAATATTCGTATGTGGATACTACGCGGGTAGGATTGTACGGTACATCAGCCGGTGGGCAAAATTCATTGGGCGCTTTGTTATTTCATCCGGAGTTTTACAAAGCGGCTGTATCTGCTGCCGGTTGTCATGACAACAGGGTGGACAAGCAATGGTGGAACGAACAATGGATGGGATATCCTGTAGGGCCACACTATGCCGCGCAATCCAATGTAACGAATGCACACAATCTCAAAGGTGCCTTGCTCCTGGTAGTAGGAGAGGCCGATAATAATGTACCTCCGGAATCTACGTTGCGTGTCGTGGATGCATTGATCAAAGCAAAGAAAACTTTTGATCTGCTGGTGGTACCCGGAGCTGATCATGGAGATGGCGGGCCTTATGGCAGAATGAGGAAGAGAGATTTTTTTGTTCAGCACTTATTGGGTGTTAATCCTCCAGACAGGAATAATAGTGAACTGGCTTCTTTTGAAGAGCAATGAATGGGAAGAAAGTTTGTTTCGGTTCGTGAGACACAAATGGCAGCATGAGGTGCTGACAAAAGTATAGCCGTCAGCACCAAAGGTCAGACGGCAGTGCGTAACCGCTCAATCCCTGCACGGGTTAAAATATGGTTGCATTTTGTCAATTGACATGCTAAGCATACGTAACTACTCTGTTACCTTTGATGCGCAGATTTAGCGCCATCTGATGCAATTGAAAAATTGTTTCAGCCTGATTCCTGAATAAAAAATTGAAACTCGTTATGTCAAGTACAGCACCAAAAAATATCGAAAGCATCCTACAGGCTTCTTCTACTGCTTTTCAAAAGTTTAAGTCAGCTAATGTTCAAAAACGCGCCCAACTCATGCGTGCGATTGCGGACGAAATTGAGAAACTCGGCGAAGAATTGATTGAAACAACTCATGTAGAAACGCATCTTCCGACAGCGAGGCTGAATGGTGAAAAAGGGCGTACGATCCATCAATGGAGGTTGTATGCAGACGCGATAGAATCGGGTATGGTACTTGACCTGAGAATTGACACAGCATTGACAGGCAGGAATCCGCCCCGCGTGGATATCCGCAAGATGATGGCGCCACTTGGGCCTATTGTTATTTTTGGGTCAAGCAATTTTCCCTATGCATTTTCAACTGCCGGTGGCGACAGCGCTTCGGCAATTGCTGCGGGTAATTCTGTAATCGTAAAGGTACATCCTGCACACCCTAAGACATCGAAGATCATGACGAATGCGATCAGGACTGCAATCACAAAGGAAGGCTACGATCCTGATTTGTTCATAGAAGTAGAAGGTGGAATCGAAACAGGAACTGCATTGGTCAATCATTCAACTGTGAAAGCAGTGGGATTCACCGGATCTTACCAGGGAGGAAAAGCGCTCTACGATTTAGCCAACAAAAGAAAAGACCCAATTCCTGTTTTTGCAGAAATGGGAAGTATCAATCCTTTGTTTCTGATGCCGGAAAAACTTAAGAGCAATCAATCTGAACTGGCAGCGCAGTATGTAGATTCACTGACGCTTGGAAGTGGACAATTCTGCACGAACCCGGGTGTGTTGATTGCTATAAAAAGTGATGGACTTCAGCAATTCAAAGAAGCCGCAACAAAAGCAGTACAGGAGAAACCTGCCGGAAAAATGTTGCATGCAGGAATAGCGGCGAGCTATAACAGTAATGCATCATCAATGACAGAACATCCGGCGATAACAGTCATTGCCAAAGGAAAAGAAGGAGAGGAGCATAGCGGGCAGGCGATACTTGCATTAACTTCTGCAAAAGAATTTTTAGCAAATGAACATTTCTGTGGTGAAGTATTTGGACCGTTTGGCCTCATCGTTGAGTGCGAAAATTTTGAGGAGATGATTAGGATTGCTGATGGATTGGAAGGACAACTTACTT
>JBDHYH010000100.1:0-14432 GCA_039811325.1 Chitinophagaceae bacterium
TCAAATACAATTTCACCAGTCTGCTTGTTTAATTTATAAATCCGTTTATCTGTTGCAATTAGAATTCCATCCTCCAGTTCAAAAGCCTGAGAAACGAGTTGTTCAGCCTTCTTTTCAAAGAGTTTTTCCTGATCCCAAACCATACCACCTGTAGAAAGATCGACCAATGTTGTTTTAAACTTTCCACTCTTATTGGTGCCGTAAAACAACATTTTATTACTCTTGGGGAGATAGCGTCTTTTTATCACTATCTGGTATCCAAGATCCTCAGTATTTACGATCACCTTGCCACTGACTACATCGATGATCTTATTGTACCCTTTCATCATTTTTGATTTCACAAGGGTGACATAAGGTGTGCCATCTATCGGATCTACATTTTCTTCCCTTATGTTTTCAATATCATCTGCTTTCCATACTTCTTCGCCATGGGAAGAAATACCGTACAATGCATCCTTCGTAGCTACCATTACAGGGCCTGCATCTGTAATCATGTACCAGTTTATTTTAGACGGAAACTCTTTCTTCCAGTCTGAGTCTTTTTGAGAAAATGCAAAGGCACAATAAGCAATTCCCAATAATAAGAAGATGATTTTTTTCATTTACGCTGTGTTAAATTGTTTTTTGGCTCCCTTTGTCAGGATCACCGGTGTATGAATTTCGTTCAGGCAAAAATGTTTTTTCAGAGAATGAATAGCAATACCCTGCACAGGGTATTTTATGAAAATCTAAAGGGTAATTTCATTCGCATGAAAAACCCAAACCTCCATTCCTTCATCTCAATCAGCAATAAAGAGTTCTTAATAAGTGGTTCAGAGAGGGAATGAGAATCTTAAAGTCATTCGCAATACTTAACGTTACCTTGTGAAAGTAATTCTTAATTTCTCCGAAACTTTTCGTATTTGAACTGGAAATCCCATACATTTGTCCTACTAAACATTTCGTACTTAAACTATTTTTTTATGAAAAGTATTATTGCACTACTCACCACTGCCATTGCCATCACTCTTTTTTCTGATGCCGCATACGCACAAGAGAAGCCCCGAAAAGAAATTGAAAAGAAGGTAATCATTATCAAAAAACAGGGAGATGTTCCCGGGATGGAGATCAAAGCAGATACGATCATCTTTGAAGACAATAAGAACTCAGATGGTATTACAGCAATGGGACTGGCTCCCAGGATTGTGAGAGGATATAAACTGGACAATCCGTATCCGTATTTCTTTGACTGCACTTTTCTTGGAGTTTCAACAAAGGAGAATAAGAAAGGAGCAGAAGTAGTGGATGTAACGAAAAAAAGTCCTGCTGAAAAAGCCGGAATTGAGAAAGGTGATATCATCACCAAAGTGGGCACTACCTCAATTAACAATCCGCAGGAACTTTCAGAAGCAATCAGAAGCTACAAACCAGACGACAAAGTGGACATCACCGTATTGCGCGGCAACAAAACAAAAAAGCTGACAGCAGAATTATCAAAGTGGAATGATATCACTGCTATCATCAGAGATTCCCTGTTTAGACAGAACTTCGATCATTTTAGTGATTTAAGTTCATCATATCCTCGTCAATTCAATTATGAAACTACTGTTCCGGGATTTTACTTCCGCAGCATGAAAAGATCTCCTTCTATCGGTTTGCAGGTGCAGGATACAGAAGATGAGAGTGGCGTTAAGGTGCTGAAAGTTGAGCCTAATGGCGCAGCAGAAAAAGCAGGTGTGAAGGCTGGCGACCTGATTACAGCTATCAATTCTGATAAAGTTACAGATGTCAGTAGCACACTTGATGAAATGCGAAAAAATACAAATAATGAATATATCCTGGAGATAGTCAGAGATGGAAAACCAATAACCATTAAGGTAAAAGTTCCAAAGAAATTGAGAAAGGCAGATTTGTAGGATCTCTTTAGTGAAAAAGAAAGGAGGCTGTCTCAAAAGAGCAGCCTCCTTTCTTTTTGTGGAATTGCATGGTCAGAATCAGTTTCCGAAATGAGGAAAAACAGTAAAGGAAGTAATAGGTTCTGGTACTTTTGCATGAGATGAAATATTTTCTGGCTATAACACTCCTCCTCGCTATGATGGTGCAAACCTTTCATATAGGAATTATAGAAACCGAGTTTTACATCAACCAGGACAAGATTGCCGCCACTCTTTGCGAAAACAAGGACAAGCCCCAAATGCAGTGTCATGGCTCCTGCCAATTAAAAAAGGAATTGGAAAAACAAAACAAGAAGGCTACCACAGTACTCACTCACGAAATTAAACCCTTCATCATCTCCAATGGCATTGAACCATTGGACAGTTTTATACCGCAGTACCATAAGCATTATTTACCATATCAATCCTCGAAGGGGACAGAGTTCATTCCTGTTCTGATTCACCCTCCTGCCACTCAGCTTCTGAAGAAAGCAACGACCTATTTTTCTTAACACCACGCTTTTCAATGGCGTGGCGAACACTAAATTATTATACACTGTGAAACATTATATATGGGCCATCATGGCTATGGCCACCCTATTTCTTTTCTCCTGCGAAAAGCAGAAAACCAACCCTGCTACTCCCGAACAAAATTTGATCAAATTAGGAACATCTACCTTGTCAAATGGATCGCAAATCACGCTTTACTCAAAAGATTCCCTGCAAACAGGCTACCGGCAAATCAGCATAAAGATCACGAAACAGAACGAGGTGGTAGCCAATGCGGAAGTAAGTATTTCATCAATGATGGATATGGGTACCATGAAACATTCAAGCCCCTCAACCGCTCCTGTTTACAACACATCAACACAAATGTATGAGGCTGGTATCGTCTTCACCATGGCCGGAAGTTCAGATCAATGGACAATGATGGTAACAGTCAATGGGGAAACCCTGACATTCGGAGTTGAGGTAAAGAATGCTCAAACAAAGGTAGTAAGCACTTTTACAGGTACTGACGGTAAAGTGTACGTTATTTCCCTCGTGAAGATGAAAGACTTCAGGATCGGCACCAATGACCTTGAAATCTATATAAGCAAAAAAGTATCAATGATGGAATACGTTCCTGCAGATGGTCTGAGCCTGGACTTCTACCCGGAAATGCCATCTATGGGGCACAGCTCCCCTAACAATGTAAGCCCGGTTTCGACAGGTAATGGTATGTACAAAGGGAAGGTCAACTTCACCATGTCGGGCGACTGGCGATTGCATTTCGCGATTTACGCTGCCGACCAATTATTGGCGGAAGACGCTTCACTTGATATCCGGTTTTAAAAAGACACGGCCAGGGTTCAGTTGAACTCTGGCCTTAAATATTTTCAAAATGAAAATCATAGTCGCAATCCTACTTTTATTGACATCGGCAAATGCCATTGCTCAGGTAGACGCGGACAGTTTTGAATCCAGGCAGGTTCTGTTGAAAGAAATATTGATCAGGACTGATGGGAGTGTCCCCAACAACAAAGCGTTCAGGCCAGACAAAAATATCCAGACAGGAACTGATCAAATCTTAAACTCACTTCAGGGTGTGTCAATAATTAAAAGAGGAAATTATGCATGGGAACCCGGTATCAGGGGACTGAATGGAGGCAGGATCAATGTTACCATTGACGGGATGGCCATTTTTGGTGCATGCACTGATAAGATGGATCCTGTGAGTTCCTACATTGAACCGAGTAACCTGAAAAGCATGGTGGTGAGTTATGGTACCAATGAAGTGACCTCCGGAAACAATATTGGCGGTGGATTTGATTTCAGAATAAATCAGCCTTCATTCAAAAGCAGCAAATCCTTCTCAGGCATGATTGGATCACTCTATGAAACCAACGGAAATGCATTTCAAACCCTTGCAAGGCTGGCATACAGCGAAAAACGATTAGGCATTACCGTTAACGGCATCTTCAAGAATTCTCAGAATTATAAAGCGGGGAAAAACGAGACCATTAAATATTCACAATACTCGAAATGGAATGGCGGGATAGGCATGAAATACAAAGTAAACAGCCACAACAATATCACATTGAACTACATCCACGATGATGGCAATGATATTGGTTATCCAGCATTGGGGATGGATGTATTATATGCAAGGGCAGACATTGTTTCGCTGACCCACCAATTGCATTTTGGGAAGGGGATTTTAAAGAAGATCGAAAATAAGATCTACTACAATCACATTGCTCACGCTATGGACGACACGAAGCGTGCTGCAGATGAAGTAACGATACACATGGATATGCCGGGCAATTCGGAAACAGCAGGATTCATTTCGACGGGGAGTATGGAAACAGGCAAACACCGGTTGAAATTAAAACTGAGTGGATATCAGAATCGATTGCATGCCGAAATGACGATGTACCCGAAAGACGCGGCTCCAATGTTTATGCTGACCATGCCTGACGCACAACGCAGGTATGCCGAATTCAATCTCAACGACCAATATTCCGTCTCTGAAAAGTGGATGTTGATGACTGGCATTTCAGTTGGTATTTCAAATTCTTCAATTTATTCAGAAGAAGGCAAACAGACACTTGAAGGATCTTTACAATCAGGACTGAAGAGGGTTGATGGCTTGTACAGTTTTTACATTAGTCCTGTATATCAGGTGAATGAAAAAGTCTCCCTTGATTTCAATTCCGGATATTCCATGAGAGCAGCCACCCTCCAGGAGTTGTTCGGATTCTATTTGTTCAACCGAATGGACGCGTATGACTACATCGGCAACCCTGAACTGAACAATGAATCTTCATGGAATTTCTCAGGAGGAATCAGGGCAAAAGCTGCTCATTTAAATTTCGAAGGAAGAGCATTTATTTATTTGATGAATAACTATATAGCCGGAATCAGAAATGATGATTTTGATGTGATGACGTCCGGAGCCTTGGGGGTAAAGCAATATCAAAACATGAAGTCCGCTCAGCTTTCAGGGTTTGAAGCCAATGTTTCCTGCAAATTACTGCCTGGAATTATTTTCGCTTCGAGCAATGGATTTTCCTATGGCTCAGATTCGAAAGGAAATGCGCTCCCTAACATTCCTGCATTTCGGAGTATCGAAAAACTGTCCATTCGCTGGAACCAGTTTCAAATCGAACCGGAAGTAGTATTTTCTGCGGCACAACACCATGTTTCAAAAGAAATGTACGGAGAGTCTGCGACACCTCATTCAACGGTATATAATCTATCCATCGGAAGAAGTTTCAAATCAAAGGCCGGAACACTTTCCTTAATGGCAGCAGTGCAAAACATTTTTGATTTGTACTACTATGAACATAACAGTATTGGGCAAATACCACGGATAGGACGCAGTATTTCTATTCAATGCAATTGGCAGTTTTAAGATTCGCCGTTAGACCTTCCAATCTGCATAAACAATGGAATGAAAGCAGCAAAGACAACACCTGACAGCATTTGAAAGACTTCATTGATGAACAGGAAATTTCCATAGTTGAATTGTTGCACTGCCTGTTCCTTTGAAAAAATTCCTTTCGCAACACTATAGTCGCTCAGGTTAGCAAGGAAATGTGGTGAGATGATGAAATAACTGATCGCCTGTACAGCCGGTGTAAGTATCATGATGCAGATCGTAAATATTACGCCGGAGAAAAAACCCTGTACATAGGTCATGTTTCCTTTATAAAAACTCTTTCTCTTGTTCAATAATTCAAGAATATAAAATACCAACGCTGGAATCAAAAGAAGGATGGAAAGGTTTTGCTGCAATGCTATATACCTATCATGCAGTCCTGTAAGCCTTTCTACAAGATTCCAGACTAACAGGAAAGCAGCGTAGTAAAAAGCCCATTTAATTTCCGTCCTGTATTGTTGTATCATCATCCGATGTGGTTGGTAGGTGTGTAAAGTTAGGAACTGGACAATGATACCGGCAAAACAAACAAATTTTCTCAACCATTGAAATGCGCTACATTGAATTCAAGCCCTTTCTGTTATCTTTGAAGTTCATTATTAAAACAACCCGGATTAAACAATGAGAATATTCCTTTTTGCCAGTTTCCTGCTATTGAATTTAACATCGATTGCACAATCAAAAAAAGATAACCGGTTTGCCGGATTAGACACAGCCTTCTCGAGAGTACTGAAAGAATGGAAGGCACCCGGATTTGCCGTGGCAGTGGTAGAAAAAAATAAAGTAGTCTATGCAAAGGGCTTCGGCTACAAGGATTTTGAAAATAAGATACCGGTTACTGTGCATACCCAGTTTGCCATTGGCTCCTGCACCAAGGCTTTTACAGCATCAGTGTTGGGTATCCTGCGCAAGGATGGGAAAATTAATTTTGATAGCGCTGCTATCAACTACATTCCTGAATTGAGATTTTCATCAGGAGCATTGACCACCGGTGTAACAATTAAAGATATGCTCACACACCGTACCGGAATACCCCGCTATGATTATAGCTGGTATCTCTGGTCATCAGAGAGTGAAGACAGCCTGTTAAGACGTGTCAGGTATATGGAGCCCTCCTACCCTTTGCGTACGAAATGGCAGTACAACAACTGGATGTATTTTTTATTGGGAGTTACGGGCGAAAGACTGACCGGAAAGAGCTGGCATGAAAATATCCGGAACTATTTTTTCAAGCCACTCGGTATGACAGAGTCTAACACCAACAAAAAGGATCACGAACTTTATAATGATATCGCGTTCGGTTATGGACTCAAAGATGACAGCATTATTTACAAAATGGATTTTTACAACATTGCGGGCATGGCACCTGCCGGAAGTATCAACAGTACCGTTACTGATATGGCAAAATGGGTGACGGTCTGGATCAATGGGGGCAAATACCAAAATGCAGAAATAATTCCTGCTTCTTACATCACAGAAGCTGAAAGCGGACAAATGGTGATCAGCGGCGCCCTGCCTCAGAAGGAAACCCCTGATTTGTATATGGCCAACTATGGATATGGCTGGATGGTCTCCAGTTACCGGGGACATTACCGTGTAGAGCATGGAGGCAACATTGATGGCTTCAGCGCAAGCACTTCATTCTTCCCGTCAGACAGTATCGGCATTGTAGTTCTGGTGAATCAGAATGGTTCTTCTGTACCTTCTATCGTAAGAAATATAATCGCTGATCGTGTGCTGAAACTAAAACCAAAAGATTGGCAAACAGAATCGAAGCAAGCAGCAGACAAGGCTAAGGAAACAGCAAAGAAGGCTGAAAAATCAATGTCTGATAACAGAAAAAGGGGCACACATCCCAGCCATGCCATCGCTGACTATACAGGAAGCTATAGCAATCCTGCATTTGGAAGCTTTACCATTAGTCTGAAAAAGGATTCGCTCATGGCAACAGCAGGCTCGAAGGATTTGTACCTGCGACACTACCATTATGATGTTTTTGAAGGATTCGTAAAGGATGAAAAATTTGGGATTGACACTTCAGATGGCGTGAAGATGCAGTTCTATATGGATGAAGCAGGTGATATTCGCGGGCTTAAAACTCAGTTAGAACCTTTATTACCTCCAATGGATTTTGCAAAGACAGTTACAACCAAAGAACTTTCCAAAGACAGCCTTCAACAATATACCGGCACTTACGATTTGGGTATGGAAATAAAAGTCATCATCAGAAATGATTCTACCTTGTTTATGATTGTTCCAGGTCAACCGGATTACGAACTACAATATGTTGGCAATGATCGATTCGCATTAAGAATTCTTTCAGGATACTATGTACAATTTGTACGGGATGAGAAAGGCAAAATCATTGCAGCGATATCACAACAACCCAATGGAAATTTTGAGGCGAAGAAGAAAAATTAAATGAAATTGATGCACATGGTTTGGGTGTAGAGACAAACGGACGTTTGTCTCTACACAAAATTCATGGGGAATATCCATCACCATCCCAGCAACCACGCAAATATCAATGGTGCTACGATGGTAGCATCACTTTCTACGATAAATTTCGGAGTATGGATATCCAATTTGCCCCATGTAATTTTTTCATTGGGCACGGCACCCGAATAAGAACCGTAAGAAGTAGTAGAATCTGATATCTGGCAGAAGTAACTCCAGAATGGAACGTCCGTCCATTCCAGGTCCTGGTACATCATGGGCACTACGCAAATTGGAAAATCACCCGCAATACCACCACCGATCTGGAAAAATCCAACGCCTTTACCTCCCGAGTTCTTCCTGTACCAATCGCTCAGATATACCATGTATTCAATTCCACTTTTCATGGTAGATGCCTGTAGTTCTCCTTTGATTACATAAGAAGCAAAGATGTTTCCCATCGTACTGTCTTCCCATCCCGGTACGATGATGGGCAGATTTTTTTCTGCTGCTGCGAGCATCCAACTATTCTTTGGATCTATTTCATAGTATTGTTCTAGTACGCCACTCTTCAGCATCTTGTACATGTATTCATGCGGGAAGTAGCGCTCACCTGCTGTCTCCGCATCTTTCCAAATCTTGTGTATGTGCTGTTGTATCCTGCGGAATGCTTCCTCTTCGGGAATGCAGGTATCCGTAACGCGGTTGTAATGATTCTCCAGAAGGTCCCATTCTTCCTGCGGGCTGAGATCACGATAATGCGGTACTCTCTTATAATGGCTGTGTGCTACCAGGTTCATGATGTCTTCTTCAAGATTGGCACCGGTACAACTGATGATGGCGACTTTATCCTGCCGTATCATCTCTGCAAGGGAAATGCCCAATTCTGCGGTACTCATGGCGCCTGCCAGCGAGACGAGCATTCTGCCACCCTCATTCAGATGCACTTCATATCCTTTGGCTGCATCCATCAGCGCCGCGGCATTGAAATGCCTGTAATGATGTTCGATAAATTGAGATA
Source organism: Chitinophagaceae bacterium (assembly GCA_039811325.1). Taxonomy (GTDB): domain Bacteria; phylum Bacteroidota; class Bacteroidia; order Chitinophagales; family Chitinophagaceae; genus Ginsengibacter. Next base: position 8,795 of record JBDHYH010000100.1, read on the forward strand.
CCGGCCCTCTGTTCATATTGCTTATTTTTTGATTGGCTGCAAAAATAAAAGTTTTTTGCTGCGGCGGCTCTCGGGTGCATTTAAAATTGTCGCAGGCTTGGTGGACACCAACCTGAACAGCGAGACGTAAGGCGGTCTAAAAATATCGTCATTGCGAGCGGAGCGAAGCAAACTACTTGCATATTCCATAAGGTTTTTAGTGAGTTTGCTCCGCTCGCAATGACCAACTCCACATTTGAGACAACCTGAAAAGCATCGCGGTAGTGCGACAATTTTAAATGCACCCCGGCTCTCTCTGTTCTGCAAAACCTAATTAAAGATTTCTCGTTCTCTGTTACTTTGTATTCCCATGCAAAAACTTATCAATCAACGGAAATAATTTTCCCGGCTCTTCTACCTGTGGATTGTGTCCTGACCTTTCAAACATTACAAATGTCGCCTGTGGACAATACTTCTTGTACTTCACCATCATTTCCGGAACGGCCACACGATCGTACCGGCCACCGTAGATCAGCACCGGCATCTTGAGTGTTCTCAATTCTTTTCTGAAATCAAAAGAGCCGATATCACTGCCCACAATGAAGTCGCCATCCTTTCCTACCATCTGATAGTAAAGTTTGGAATTAAATGAATTCGGATATGGCTTACTGCCCCGCGACAAAAAGTTATTGGGATTGTAGGCATATAAAAATCCATAAGGAACTTTGCCATACAACCGCTGATGTTCCGGATCGCTGGACACTGCACCTGCGTCCCGGATGAGCATTAGCGAATCCCACACTTCAGGATAGTTGGTGGCTATTTCATGATTGCTGTTGTCATCATTCTTTTGCCACATGATGAAACTGTGAAAGGTATTTGCAAGTATCAGATGATTTACGTTTCCGGGATATTTCAATGCATATCCCTGCGCTACCACACCGCCATAAGAGTGGCCAAGCACATTAAGTTTTTCAAATCCAAGAGCTTTTCTTAAACCCTCAATATCCTCAATGTCTCTCGCCAGCGAATATTCTTTCACATCTTTTGCCGTATCACTCTTGCCGCGTCCAAAAGCATCAAAATAAATAATCTGATTGTCTTTGGCCAATGAATCAAAAACACGATAACCTAAATGTGCTCCGCCCGGGCCACCCGGAATGATGATCAACGGATCACCTTGTCCCACCGTAACTACCCATAGTTTGGCTCCGTTCACAGTTACATATTTACCATCGGTATAACTACTCGGAAATTGCTGAGCATTGGCTACTACAACAAAAGCCAGCAATAGCAGTGAGGAAAATAATTTTTTCATGGTGTTGATTTTATGGGTTGAAGGTAACAATGAAGTTCTTTTCTGCAATCGGCTTTTTTTAAATGAACCTTCGCATTTGTTTGAACAGAGTAGTGAAAAAATAGCCACAAGGACACGAACTTGTCCGCCGGGGTGGAGTCACTAAGAAAATTATCCATTACGACTCTGGCAACAATGAATTTTATCCGCAGTATGACCTTAGACCGACTGCTACCGGTTATTCCACCAACCTTTAATTGCCAATAGACAAAATCACCAGAAAGAAAAACCTTTTCGTGCCTTAGTGACTTTGTGGCAATAACAATTTTAGAGTAGTAGATATATAGCCACAAAGACACGAGGACACTAAGAAGTTTATATTTTACGACTCTGGCAACAATGAATTTTATCCGCGGGCTGCTCTGTGATCCTACGGCCAACGGCTTTTCCATCAGAATTTAATTGTCAATAGTCAATAACACCGGAAAGAAAAATCTTTTCGTGTCTTAGTGACTTTGTGGCGATAACATTTTAAGAAATATCTTTGGCGGGTACAGAACGGGATTGTTATGCCATTGGAAATCTATAACTCATACAACAGGAAGAAAGAAGTATTTGAACCGATCAATGCGCCCTTTGTGGGTATGTATGTATGCGGACCTACAGTAAGCGGTGAAAGCCACCTGGGCCATGCACGTCCTTACATCACTTTTGATGTCGTGTACAGGTACCTGTTACATTCAGGATACAAAGTGCGCTACGTCCGCAACATCACAGACGCAGGACACTTTGAGGAGGAAGGCCGCGAAGCCGTTGACAAGATCAGCAACAAGGCATTGCTGGAACGATTGGAGCCTATGGAACTGGTACAGAAATATACCAATTTATTTCATTGGGCGTTTCGCAAATTCAATACGCTTGAACCTTCGATAGAGCCAACAGCTACGGGGCACATCGTAGAGCAGATATCCATGGTAGAAGATTTAATCAACAAAGGATTTGCTTATGAAGTGAACGGTTCGGTTTATTTCGATGTGGAGAAGTATGCTGAAGGTCATGATTATGGGAAGTTGAGTGGAAGAATAGTGGACGATTTACTGGAAACCACACGCGTACTCGAATCGCAGGATGAGAAAAGAAACAAAGCAGATTTTGCATTGTGGAAAGCGGCGCCGCCCAAGCACATCATGCGATGGAAAAGCCCATGGGGCGAGGGTTTCCCCGGATGGCACATTGAGTGCTCTGCAATGGCCACAAAATATCTGGGATCTTATTTTGACATTCACGGAGGCGGAATGGATTTACTCTTTCCCCACCATGAAAGTGAAATAGCACAAAGCACCATCTGCAACGGCCATACGCCGGTCAAATACTGGATGCACAATAACATGATCACCATCAACGGTAAGAAGATGGGAAAGAGTTATAACAATGTCATCAGGCTGACCGAATTGTTCAGCGGTGATCATCCTCTATTGTCAAAGGCTTTCAGCCCGATGGTCATTCGATTCTTTATCCTTCAGACGCATTACCGAAGTGCACTCGACTTTAGCAATGATGCGCTTGAGGCATCAGAGAAAGGATTGCGGAGGTTATTTGAAGCCTTTGAAATAATGAAATCTTTTTCTGTCGCGGAAGGTTCAGTCGCAAACGATAAAGAATTGGACGAAAAGATCAATAAACAATTGGATGAATTGCCGGGCTTTATCAATGATGATTTCAATACAGCAAAAGTACTCGCAGGGTTGTTTGAAATTGTACCAGTGATCAATAGCATCAAAGACAAACTCATCGCGCAGGATGCACTTTCGTCTGCTACTCTTTTGAGAATGCAAAAGGATTTTCCACTTTGGATTGAAGATATATTGGGGTTGAAAAACGAATGGGAGGTCTCAGAAGAATTCAAAGGTGTAATGGATTTGCTGATAGCCATCAGAAAAGATGCACGCGGTAAAAAAGATTTTTTTACATCGGACAAGATCAGAAATGAGTTGGCCCGGATCGGCATTGATATGAAAGATGAAAAAAGTGGAGGGATGAGTTGGGGAGTGAAGGGGAGGTAAATTATGAACGGTGAATTGTTTAATGGTTAATTGCAAATGCGAATCTCAAATTGTAATACGTAACCCACGGAAAGAATTCATCATGGAGAATGCTTCGGTACTGATGCTTCGATCAGTATTTAAAACTCGGACGCTTCGGTCTGAGTCAGACAAGCCCAAGCTTCGTCTGACAAGCTCAGCAACCATGCTTCGGCAGGCTCAGCAACCACCAACGAATAACGAACATCGATTAAAAATGACAAATCACAAAGCTCATCTTTCTAAAGACCCGAGGATGAAATTATTGGTGGATCAACTGCCGGAGGTGAGTGTGCAAAAAAGAAACAAAGTATATCTCCGGCTCTGCGCTTCCATCCTTTCCCAGCAATTGAGTGTACAGGTTGCAAGTGTATTGTATCAACGATTCCTCAATTTATTTGATGGCAAAGAACCTACAGCACAGCAAATACTGGACACACCCGCTGAAACGTTGCGCCAGTTAGGATTCTCCAATGCCAAGAGCAACTATGTTCACAATGTTTGCAATTTTTTTATTGATAAAAAAATCACCGATATCCGCCTGCACAAAATGGAAAGTGAGGCAGTGATCGAATTGCTGACACAGATCAAAGGGGTGGGCAGGTGGACGGTAGAAATGATATTAATGTTTACGCTCGGCAGGGAAGATGTCTTTGCAATAGATGACCTGGGGATTCGTAATGCAATGATAGGATTGTATGGAGTTCGTTCCACTGACAAGAAAAAAATCAATCAGCGATTACTTCAAATTTCAAAAAAGTGGTCGCCTTACAGAACCTACGCATGCAGGTACCTATGGATGTCGAAAGATTTGGGAGTAGTGGTGAGTTGAGATTACTTACTTCCTCTTGATGATCGGATTATTAATTCCATTGATGATATTTTCCTTAATTGCAAACTGTGGCAGCTTTGCAAAAAACTGTGTCAAAGTTTTACAACCATAACTTCTAACATCAAAACTGGGATCTAATTTTCTGAGGTTATTGCCAAGAGTTGAAATATAGGCTTCATTACTTTCATTGATGCTCATGTCGAAGGCTTTGCTGATGAGCTTTTTATTAATGGGTTTTTGCTTTATTTTCTTCTCAACCTCTTTCTTGTCTTCTACTTCTGTTTTAGAATCGAGATTCTCCACATAGGTAAAAATCTCGCACGACTTTACAAAAGCCGAAGGAGTCTTCTGTTCACCTATTCCCATTACAAACACACCGTCTTCACGTATTCTCTTTGCAAGGCCCGTATAATCGCTATCACTGCTCACAATGCAAAACCCATCTACAGATCCATCATGCAAAATATCCATTGCATCAATGATTAAAGCGCTGTCAGTAGAATTTTTTCCGGTGGTATAGCTGAATTTTTGAATAGGGCTAAAAGCCATTTCATTCAGAATAGATTTCCAATGATTCATCTGTGGTGTAGTCCAGTCGCCATACACACGGCGAATGGTAACCTTGCCGTATTTAGATGCTTCCTCGAGGATGTCTTCCAGCACTTTTGATTGTGCATTATCGCCATCTACCAGCAATGCGATCTTATTTGTTTTTGTTTCCATAATAATTTATTGTTTAATTTTTTTTAGCGACCTATCGCAAAGTCACCAAGATTGCTACCGAATATTTTTACTGCGATTGCCAGCAGGATGACACCAAAAAACTTACGAACTACAAGCAAGCCGTTAGGCCCCAAAGCCCGCTCAATCCATCTTAATGATTTCAATACAATGAAAATTACAATAAGATTGATTAAAATTCCCAGGAGAATATTGATATCATGAAAATCTGCTTTTAATGACATCACCGTAGTCAGCGTTCCTGATCCTGCTATCAACGGAAAAGCGATGGGCACCACGCTTCCGCTCTTTGGGTCTTTGTCCGGTTTGAAAAATTCAATCCCCAGTACCATCTCAAGCCCGATAATAAATATCACAATACTACCGGCTACTGCAAAACTATGTACATCCAGTCCGAGTATGTTCAGAAACTGCTGGCCCAAAAACAAAAAGAGAATCATCAGGAATCCTGATGCGAGTGTAGCCTGACCTGTACGGATATGTCCCCCCATCTTGTCGCGCAGCGAAATAAGAATAGGAATAGACCCAAGTATGTCTATCACCGCAAAAAGAGTGAAGGTCGTGGTAAGCAATTCCGAAGTGGAGAAATTACCGATAACAGGCATGCAGAAAAATTTTCGCAAAGGTAATGTAAGTACCAAAGTTGACTGCAACGAAATAAACTACAGTTGCCTGGAGAATGCCATTTACAATATTTACAAATCGTTC
>JBDHYH010000101.1:0-14124 GCA_039811325.1 Chitinophagaceae bacterium
TTTCCTCATTCAGATAGTTGAGCTCTTTTGCAATAATCAATTGGTTGAGTAATTCAAGTGAACTACTATAAGAGATCATATAAAAATTGTTCTGATCTTTTTCTGTCATCCTGGAAGACCCTTCTGCAATATTTGATGAAATACTGATAGCGGCACGTCGCATTTGTGAAATGAATCCAAACTGTTCACTTCCCGGGAATTCTTTTGTCTGCTGATAAACCCAAAGTGAAAGAGACTTGGAATGTTGCCAGGCTAATAATTTTTCAAATGAGTAAACTTTCATTGTTAATGATTCTCAGGTTCAATGAGTATAATATTGTTTGAAACTATATTTATTTGCAACTTCTTACTATCAATCTTTTCAGGTCTAATCTAAACTCTCCTAAACATTTCTAAACCCTCCTAAACCTTTCCTCCATAATGTTCCTCATAATACTTCAGATAATCTCCGCTTGTTACTTCGTCTAACCATTTTTGATTTTCTAAATACCAGTCTATGGTGCGGGCCAGGCCTTCTTCGAATTGCAATGATGGCTTCCATCCTAATTCATTCGAAAGTTTGGTGGCATCGATGGCATAGCGAAGGTCATGGCCGGCACGGTCTTTCACGAATGTGATGAGTTTTTCGGAAGTGCCTGCTTCCCTGCCCAATTTCTTGTCCATCTGCCTGCATAGTTCACGGATGATGTCAATGTTCTTCCATTCATTGTGCCCACCGATGTTATACGTTTCGCCAAGCTTTCCGGTGTGAAAGATCAGGTCAATTGCTTTCACGTGGTCTTCCACAAAAAGCCAGTCGCGCACATTTTCGCCCTTGCCATAGATGGGCAGTGGTTTGTTATTGATGATATTGTGTATGCAAAGTGGAATTAATTTTTCCGGGAAATGGTACGGGCCATAGTTATTGGAACAATTGCTGATGATCACCGGCAATCCGTAAGTGTGATGATATGCACTTACAAAATGATCGGACGATGCTTTGGATGCTGAATAAGGGCTACGTGGGTCATAAGGAGTTGTCTCTACAAAGAAACCCGTTTCGCCCAGTGATCCATACACTTCGTCAGTAGAGATATGATAAAATAATTTTCCTTCGAAATTTCCTGCCCAGTTTTCTTTTGCAACGTTTAACAAAGTAACGGTACCCAGCACATTTGTTTTTACAAATGCCATCGGGTCGCTGATAGATCTGTCCACATGGCTTTCTGCAGCGCAGTGCAGTACACCATCAAACCGATATTCAGAAAAAAGTTTTCGTACCAGGTCTGCGTCCTGAATATCGCCTTTTACGAATTTGTAGTTGGGTTTGGATTCGATATCCTTCAGGTTTTCGAGATTCCCCGCATACGTGAGTTTATCGAGGTTGACAATAGTGCATGCCGTGTACTTGTTTACAAACAGACGGGTAAGGTGGGAGCCTATGAAGCCTGCGCCGCCGGTAATGAGTATGCTTTTATGATTTGTTGCCATAGTTATTGAAAGGCAGCAAAAATATTGAATTCAGGATATAAGGAGCAAGGAATAACATAATCAGGGGAACAAAAAACTGAAGTACGGAGCCTTTTTGCCTGTAGCAAGAACAGCACTGCCACCTGGCACGGTACTTTCATCCCTAAAAAATCATTCTTTATCAGGATGTACTGCAACAATTATTTTCCAGGCAAAAAGCATCGCCAGGCCACCAGAAAACTCATAGGTAACTATTACATTAGCGATTCAAACTCCCTAAACGCTCTCCGCTTCAACGGACGAAACCCTCGACGCTTCCTCCTACCTTTGCAGCTATGCATTATGCTTCTTTGGAAAATATCACCAAATCATTTGGCATCCGTACTTTATTTAAGGACATCACGCTGAATGTGGAAGAGGGTGATAAGATTGCTCTTGTTGCCAGGAATGGCAGTGGCAAATCAACACTTCTCAAAATCATTGCCGGCAAGGAACCGCCGGATTCAGGTACAGTTTGGATTCATAAAGATATTCAAGTGATCATGCTCTCCCAGGATACGGTGTTCGATGACGAATCTTCCGTTTGGGATCATGTTCTCAATATGGATCATCCTGTGGTCAGGCTGGTAAAAGAATATGAGCAGCTGATTGCTGACGGTAGTCATAATGAAAAACGAATAACCGAACTCGTTAGCCTGATCACGGAAGCGAATGCGTGGGATTTCGAGAGCAACCTGAAGCAGATCCTGGGCGAATTGCATATTTATGATTTGAATGCCAAAGCAAGTCATTTGAGCGGTGGGCAGAAAAAGCGCGTGGCGTTGGCGCAGTCACTTTTAGAAGCACAACTACATGAAGGAAAATGCCTGCTCATTCTTGATGAACCTACCAACCACCTCGATGTAGAAATGATAGAATGGCTGGAAGATTTTCTCAACACTTCTAAGACGACACTACTGCTCGTTACCCATGACCGCTATTTTCTGGATACGGTTTGTAATGAGATTGTAGAGTTGGACGAATCAAAATTATTTACCTATCGCGGTGATTATGATTATTTCCTGGAGCAGAAAGCGCTTCGCCAGGAAGTAGAACAAAGTGAATTGCTGAAAGACAAGAATATTTTCAGGAAGGAATTGGAATGGATGCGCAAACAACCGCGGGCACGTACTACCAAATCTAAAAGCCGGCAAGATGCTTTTGTAGACCTTGAAAAGAAAGTCAATGCAAAGAAGGAAACTTCAGAAGTATCACTTCAGATGAAGATGACCCGGCTCGGTGGCAAGATACTCGAGATGAAGAAGGTTTACATGTCTTATGGTGATAAGAAAATTCTCAAAGGGTTCGATTATACATTTAAGAGAGGAGAGCGCATAGGCGTAGTCGGGAAAAACGGAACAGGCAAGAGTACATTCCTGAAAATTGCTTTAGGCAACCTGGAGCCGGACAGTGGCAAGATCAATCATGGTGAGACGGTGGTATTCGGCCACTTTTCCCAGGAAGGATTGCAGTACAAAGAAGACAAACGCGCTATCGAGTATGTAAAAGAATTTGCAGAATTTTTTCCTCTGGCGGATGGTAGCAAGATCAGCGCATCTCAGTTCATGGAAAAATTTGGCTTCACACCACAGCAGCAGTTTACACCACTTAGCAAATTGAGCGGCGGAGAGAAACGCCGTTTACATTTGCTGAGTATATTATTTCGAAATCCTAACTTTTTGGTTTTGGACGAACCGACCAATGATCTTGACTTGCAGACCTTACGGACGTTGGAAGAATTTCTGTCCGACTTTGCAGGATGCCTGCTCATCGTTAGCCATGACCGTTATTTCATGGATCGGTTGGTAGATCATCTCTTTGCCTTCGAGGGAGATGGTGTTGTGAAAGATTTTCCGGGCAACTATACACAGTACCGCCGGGCAAAAGAAGCGGAACCCAGGATTGAATCTGTTGTTAAAAAAACAGATATCCCTGAATTGAAGTCTGACAACAAAGCACAGAAGAAACTTTCATACAATGAAAAGAGAGAATTGGAATTGATCAGTGAATCGTTGCCAAAACTGGAAGATGAAAAGAAAGCATTGGAAGAAAAATTGGGTGATGGCAGCCTTCCCTTTGAAGAGATGCAGAAGATATCGGAACGCATCAGCAACCTGATAACAGAAATTGACGAAAAGGAAATGCGGTGGCTTGAATTAAGTGAAATCGAAAATGCAATGGGATGAAAGTGTTGCTCAACCTGGTATCATCTGATGCTTCATTTGACAAAAGTGCTGTTACTGATTGGGTACAGCAATACATGGCGCAACACACTAGTGATTCCTGCACCATCATTACTCCTCAATTACTACCGTTAGAACTTCCCAATATCGAACAGGCCATTACGAAGCCACCAGAGAATAATTCAGCATTTTACTTTTGGAAAAAACTGAACCTGGAGCCAATGGTCAGGAAACAGGATTGCGATCTTGTCATTACCTGGGAATTATTAAGACAGGGAGCTTCCGCGAGGCAGGTGCTGGTTATCTCTCCTGTCAGTCCAGTGATTCTCAATCATAGTGGAAAGAAGCGAAGGGTACCCCTAAGGCAACTTGACAAAGTAAAAGATCAATGTAAACAGATTGTCGTCTTTTCTGAACTTGAAAGGAAATGGATCACACAAAACTATCCTCATCTTGCTGGCCTCGTTTATGTCATTTACCGGATTCCTTCTTTGGATTCGAAATGTCTTGACTTTGATGAAAGAGAGTTATTCAAAGAAAAATATGCAGATGGAAATGAATTTTTCATAGCACCTGACGATATCGGTCTGGAAACACTAACGGTTTTGCTGAAAGGTTTTACCGGGTTCAAGAAATGGCAGAAGAGCAATATGAAATTACTTTTGAGTTATGCATCGGAAGACGAAGGCATGTCCATAAAAAAACTCTTGGAACATTACCGGTTCAATGACTCCATAAAACTTATTTCAAAAGAGAACGAGGATTTTTCAAAAGTGCTCGCCTCATCGTATGCAGCTATCCTGCCGGAAAAGTATGACAGCAATTTTGATTTTCTATTCGCTGCATTTCAATCACAGGTTCCGGTTCTCATTCCTGAAGGAAGTATCTATTCTGAAGTAGCCGGTGATGCAGCACTCGTTTATGCATCAAATGAAAAGGAATTCATTACTAAAGTGTTTCTGCAAATTTTTAAGGAAGAAGGAGAAAGGAACAGAATGATCAAATCAGGAACTGAAGAGATGGATAAATGGAATTCTTACAATCCTTCCCGGAAATTTTTCAATAACCATTGAATTGATTTGACCATCTGGCCTGTTTTGGATTGCATCAAAGATCGAGAACAATTGAAATGTTTTGTTTGATTAATGCCATAGCTTCTTTATTAAGTTCACCTGTTTTTTTATCAGTCGTTTGTTGTCAATAGTCCGCATCTGATGAATCATGATATCGCAGTCCTCTCTTAGTTTTGCATTGCCTTTGTAAAGATGAACCCGGAGAATTTCTGCTTCTGGTTTTACGTTGGTCGTGATTGGGCAAATTATTGTTGACGGGTGAAATTTATTGATCAAATCTGTTTGGATGATTACGACCGGCCTGCGAAATCCGGTTGCAATAGGGTCCGGGATGCGCCCTTTGAATATGTTTTAATTCTTGTCGTACATTTAATGGGAATATCAAGACAATGCTGAGAAAAATACCTCTGCTGTTTTTTGTATTTCTATCAATACTATTTTGGCCATTGTCCTCTCCTGGCCAGGAGGTGCACAGGGCTGTTATTATCAATTCTGATAAAGGACTTTCTCAAAATTCTGTTTATTCTATTTGCAAAGATTCGAAAGGATTTCTGTGGGTCGGTACCGGAGACGGGCTTAACAGGTATGATGGTAACGAGTTCATTGTTTTCAGAAATTCTTCCCACCTGAAATCTTCTTTAAATGGATATTCTCTCAACTATACCATGTATGAAGATGAGAAGCAGCGCCTGTGGTTCAGCACCGAGAGAAACCTCGTTTGTTTTGATCAGAGAAGACGTATGTTCCAGGATATCGTCCCCTTCGGAAACACGGGTAATAAGTTCATTGTGACTTTAGATAGTGCAGAAAATACCATTTGGTTTATCCAGGCAGGATTGGGACTATTTAGTTACAATTACGAAAACGATGTATTTGAACAATTTCAGTTTCCTATGGTTAAAGACAGAAGGAATCAGTTTTCCGACTCGCATGGTGCTGATGATGGCAAAGGAAATATTTGGATTACTACTCACTCCGGCCTTCTCAGGTTTAATAAAAAAAGTAAGTCGTGGAAGGAGGTCGTCGGCCAAAGAAATTTTTCGGAAATATGTATTGACAGAGGTGGTATGATCTGGTTGCTGAACCGCGATTCCATTTATACGTTTGATTCAGGAAAAGGGCAGTTATCCATATTGGAGAATCCAAAAGAGCGATCTGACTCTTACTATTCCATTGCTCCGGATGATAAGAATAATGTTTGGATAGGGGCACTTGACGGTAATTTATTCCGGGCCAACTCGATAAATGAAGAAATAATGCTCGCGGGAAATATACCTTCTCTCACCGGTGCCGAGAATGTGAAGGAACTGCGCTGTATCTCCTACGATCCATCAGGGTTGTTATGGATAGGAACAGAAGGCGGTGGAATTGTAAAGATTGATTTGGCCTATGATAATTTTAAAACCTTTCCCACGTCTCAGTCTCATATCCCGGCTATATTTATCAAGAGTCTTTATTCTGAAAACGATAGCGTGGTCTGGATAGGTACTTTCAAAAAATGGATTTACCGGTTCAATCTTTACACGCGGGAAGTTTCTCGTTTGGCTGCTCCAAAAGGTAAAACGATTAGTCAGCTTGCAGGTGGTGTATATTCTATTGTCAAGGACCATGAAGGGATTTTGTGGATAGGATATGATGGAACGGTGATTGGATATAATGCAAAAACTCAGCAATTCTTTCTTCATCCGTTGCCAATGACTTCGACAGTAAGCAGCCCTATTATCAATCAAATCCGGGTAGAAGGAGATGACTTGGTTATCGCCGCTACCAATGGTATTTTCAGAGCAAAAACTTCAGGAGCCGGCAGGGAAGTTCAATTCAGCAAGATATTCTTGTTCCCCGGATCCGAGACACTCTCAGCCGATGATGGTTCTTTTTGGGTTAGTTCACTCTATAGAGGAATAACGAGCGTTTCCACCGACGGAAGTATCAGGAAGGTGGTCGCTGCGGCTACAGGTATCCGTTGTATTCTCGAAGACAAGAAACACAAAATCATCTGGGCTGCCACTCAATCAGGTTTGCTTGCCTATCATCTACCGACTGAAAAGTTCAGATTTTATGATGAATCCAGTGGATTGACCAGCATTTATTTGTATGGAATAGTAATGTCAGGAAATGAGATTTGGGTGAGTACCAACAAGGGCCTTGCCAAAGGAATTATCTCTTATGGCAAAGGAGAAATATTACCTGAAATATATTTCAAATGCTTCACTAAAGAATCCGGTTTGCAGAGTGATGAATTTAATACAGGTGCTTATAGTAAAATGGCAGATGGTACAATTTTGTTTGGAGGCATTAACGGGTTGAACTGGTTCAGGCCTGCTGAGATAATCGCTAACACACACAAACCAAAAGTTGCAATCACTGATTTGAAAATCAATGACAGCACCTATGATGGAACACCATCTGCAGAATTTTTAAAACAAATCAAAACAGATTACGCTGACAATACTTTTCTGATAAAATTTATCGGCCTTGAATTTCACAATCCTAAGGCAATCAGTTACCGGTTTAAACTGGATGGGTTGGAAACCAAATGGACGGAGGAAAAAACGGGCCATGAGGTTCGGTACGCTAATCTGCCTCCCGGAAATTATACATTCAGACTCTATGCTGTAAACTCCTACGGCCTGTTGAGTGATGAGGTGTCATTACCTATTTATGTGCAGCCGCCATTTTACAAAACATGGTGGTTTATCACCATTGCCATCGCAACCCTGGTGTTGTTGATTGTGCTCGTTACAAAATATGTTTCACAAATGAAATTGAGAAACCGCATCCGTGTTTTGGAGAAAGAGAAAGCCATAGAAGAAGAAAGGCATAGGATTTCGAAGGAAATGCATGATGACCTGGGTGCCGGACTTACGCAGATATCCCTCATTAGCGAAGCCGCAAGAAGAAGAAATAACAATGGAAATTTTCCACGAAAAGAATTGGACGACATTGCCGACACTTCACGTCAGTTGATTGAAAATGTGAGTGAGATTATCTGGGCCATGAATCCTGATTTTGATTCCCTGTCAGGAATGATGGCCTACCTGCGTGAACAAATCAGTAAGCTGTTAGAATATTCGGATAAGCATTTTAGCCTGGTGATACCGGAATCATTTACTGACCGCCCGTTATCGAATGTCACCAGAAAGAACATCATCATGCTGGTGAAGGAAGCGGTCAATAATGCCATTAAGCATAGTGATGCATCAGATATCGAGGTTGAGGTCAGGCTTCCCGAAGATCGTATGTGCATTGAAGTTAGAGACAATGGCAAGGGCTTCGATACATCACAGATGAATGGTGGAAACGGGTTGAAAAACTATCAATACAGGACTGGCATACTGGGTGGAACTGTAGATGTTCAGTCAGGAAATACAGGAACGCTTGTTTGCTTTGACATTCCATTAAAGGATGAAAACTGATACCACTTTTATCACATTTGAGGAATTGGGCTTTTAAAAGATATTTGAAGATTCATGCAGTCACTTGCTATCATAGAAGACAACAAAACGGTATTGAATTACCTGGCACAGATCATTCAGGACGCTTTTCCTGATGCGGAGATTCATACGTTTTCTGATGGAGAGTCGGCTCTGAAAGTTTTGGAAGCGACTAAGGTAGAGATGGTACTCTTCGATATAGAGCTGCCTGGTATGAGTGGTATAGAATGTCTTTACAGGTTGAAAGGTGTTCATCCTGAATTGAAATGCATGATGCTGACCAATTTTGATGATGCGGAAAATATTTTTAAAGCGCTGAAAGCGGGGGCAAGCAGTTATATTTTAAAGAATACGAGGCCTGAAAAAATAATTGATGCCATCAGGGATCTGGATTTTGGCGGATCTCCGATGAGCAGCCAGATAGCACGGAAAGTACTGGATATTTTTCATCAGCATGTGAATACTGTGAATCCTTCTTTTCAATCGCTCAGCGTCCGTGAGCAGGAAATAATTCAATTACTTGCACAGGGATTTCGCTACAAAGAAATTGGGGAAAAACTATTTATCAGTGAGGATACCGTCCGTACTCACATCAGAAATATTTACTCCAAACTACACGTAAACTGCCGGATGGATGCACTGAAGAAAACAGGACTGTTGTGAAAGAAGAATGACTTTAATTGTTAATTGTTGAAGGGAACCTCCCGAAGTAAAATATTTTGAATTAAAAACAGGCATTCAATTCACAACTCACAATTTTCCATTCACCAATGTACCTCCCAACCTCCCAACTTCCCAACGTTACAACATCCCAACATCCCAACGTAACAACGTCCCAACGTAACAACCTCTCAACCTCTCAACCTCTTCAACCTCCCAGCCAAATAGTTAATCAGCTCCGATTGGGCAGATTCCTCTCCGCCGTGGCGGATCGGAATGACAGCTACATTTGAGATTTGGTTCATAGATTAAGCGCTATTCTAAACCGCCTAATCCTTCTAAACCGTCTAAACCGTCTCTAACTCCTCAACCTCCCAACTCTTTAACCTTCGTCAAACAATACCACTAAAATCACATTGTATTGCCTTCTGGTAATGACTACGTTTACATCCTCAATCCACAAACTAAATTTTGAGTTATGAAAACGTATTCTTTCGCATTTATTGCAACATTAATTGCTGTCTTTTTTATCACAGGATGTAAAAAAGATGGAGCCAACAAAGATGACGGTTACAAGTGTACCACCTGTGTCGCTGCACCAGAGGCGCTAGCTGCAAATAATTCCAGCAGCAAAGGCATTTACAAAGGACTTGTCATCGGTTCTACCGGTACTATCAAATTTGACATACAAAATGGAGGTTCAACCATCACGGCTACTCTTGTTATTGATGGTACTACTGTTGCGCTCACATCTTCTGTATCGTGGGTAAGCGGACAACCTTACGTAGCGCCTTTTACAGGAACATTGAATGGTCAATCGGTATCCATTGGGTTTTCTGTGAGTGCAAATGGCGCCAGCCCTTCTGTCACTGCATCTAATATTCCAGGCCATCCCAATGCACAGTTTGCGATCATCAAAGAAAACTCTAATGCATTGATCGAATGCTTTGAGGGCACCTACACCACTTCCGATTCTGAAGCAGGCACATTCAATGTTTTATTGTCGCGCACACTCGGATTATGGGAAGGTATTAACCGCGAGAATGGAGACCCTGAAGTAAACTCAATGGATGGCACGCTGAGCAATGGAAAGATCATGATAACCACAGATAATGGGCTATCGGAAATAGGTTCACTGGCCAATGATGAGATGAATGGCAAATTCAAAGATGATAATGGTGTTACTATTCAATTTAAGGGTAAGCGTACTCTCTAAGATGAAGTCCGGCGAATAAAATTTTGGATACCAAAACTTCAATTTATAATAACCAAAACTAAAATCAAATACAATGAAACAATTGATGATGATGTTATGCGGTTTGTTGATCATGCAGGCTGCTATGGCACAGGAAGGAAAATCAGGAAATAGAATTTTCAAGAAATTCAAAGTAGATATCAGCCTTGGCTACGCTGTACCTGCACAATCAACCGGTTCCGGCAAAAAAGGGGGATTGTTGTTTGTGATAGAACCCAAATATAATGTAATGGATCAACTGGCCATAGGCCTTCGGATGGAAGGAGCAGCAATGGTTCGGGTTAACGAGGAAGGTGAGGAAGGAGATGTGAAGATAAATTATTCTTACATCGCGACTGGCGACTATTATTTTTCCAATAATAAATTCCGTCCCTTCGGAGGATTGGGTGCAGGCATCTATACTTTTGGCAACAAACACCTGGATGAAAATTCGGATGAAGGTGATATAAAAATACCCAGAACTTCTGAGTTTGGCGTACTGGCCAGGGTGGGATTTGAATATGGCCATTTGCGTGTAGGTGCTGAATACAACATTCTTTCTGACAAGGCCGGTTATTTTGGATTCAAGGTAGGCGCCGTGATTGGAGGCGGCAGACAATAATGTTGGTTTGTCAGATTAATAAAGTATAGAAAAAAAGCCGGTCATTGACCGGCTTTTTTTGTTTTCAGACATGAAGAAATTTAGATAATTATCCGCCGTCTGGTCTCTGACCAACGGCAACAAGATGGAACTCTCATTACTCTATAACTATCGTATGATCTCTGACCAACGACTTTAAAACCCATCTTTCAAAACTCTATAACCGCCGTCTGGTCTCTGACCAACGGCAATAAAATGCATCCTTCTCTATTATTGCCTTAGTATAGAATCCAGATGCATGTACTCAATCAGATAAAATTTTATTCCCATTTTTCAGAAACGAAAAGATTCAGTTACAGAAATCCCAAACACAAGATAAATCCTCTATTTTCGTTTATCATAAAATTTCTGAAGCTCGCAGCGCGAAATAGTTTTCGCAAATGAGCCGGAACATAAGCCCATTGCCCGATGAACGAAATAATCACTTACGAGCGGATAGCAGACCAGAAGCGGTTGATTTTTATTGCACAGGCTGTAGCATCTAAAGCCGGTCAGCATGGCAAGGTGCTGGATGTAGGCTGCGGTAATGGCATCATCAGCATTCAATTGGGCAAACTGGGATTTAATGTTACCGGCATCGATGTTAGTGAAAAAACTATCGAGACTGCGCGGAAGAACAATCCGTTTCCCAATGTACAATTCCGGGTACAGAGTGCAGAGCAGTTGGTAGCCTCAGGCGAACTCTTTGACGTGATCGTATGCAGTGAAGTACTCGAACATCTCGACAACCCGGGAGCACTACTCAAGATCCTGCATCAGTCGCTCAAAGATGATGGCATCCTCATCGTAACCGTGCCGAACGGACATGGCCCGCGTGAAGCATTTGTTACAAAACCGGTTTTGAAAATGAGAAAGAACAATGGTGTGCTGTGGCGTGGCGTCAGCAAAGTAAAAAAGATGATGGGCTACTCCGGTACTACGGTGCAGAGTGCCGCAGACAACCTGGATCATGTACAGTTCTTCAGCAGAAAAGATTTACACAGGCTATCACAGGAAAATAATTTCAGGATCGTCAGATTCGGGAAAGCCAATTTCATCGAAGATGTATTTCCCTTTTCATTTTTTACAAAGCGGATTAAAGCGCTGCAAAAATTAGATTGCAAAGTGGCGGATATGTTGCCTTATGCATTCACCGGAGGATTCTTTTCTGTTTGGGAAAAGGAGAAATGATAATTCTCTGAATGGTTAATGGCTAATTGTTTAATGGTTAATTGTTAATTGCCAAATGTCCCTTGCCTATTGCTTCTTGCGTATTGCCAATTGTTCCTTGCTTATTATTAATTCTCCATTACTTTCAGGAATAAATATCATGAACAGATGACCCTGGAAGATGCCATTGATTTGATTCAGCCGTCAGCACCGTTTCCAAAATCAAGATGGGCTGATCTCGGATGCGGCTCCGGCCTATTCACACGTGCGCTTGCCACACTGTTGCCTTCGGGAAGCCGCATTTATGCAGTTGACCAAAACATGAAAGGATTTATTGCAAACCCTGATGTCATTGACGTGCGGGTCATTCCGGTCGAAATGGATTTTGAATCTGATGATTTCCCCTTCAATGATCTGGATGGGATCCTCATGGCAAATTCACTCCATTTTGTGAAGGACAAAATGAAACTCAACAGGAAGTTAGAAAGTTCTTTCCATGGCAGCGGCATCTTCATCGTTGTAGAATATGATACAGATGTTACCAACCATTGGGTTCCTTATCCGGTGAGCTATTTGTCATTGCAAAAACTTTTTCGCCTGGCCGGCTATTCGACAATAACAAGGTTGGGTGAAAAGCCTTCTGCTTTCAATCGGGGTAATTTGTATGGTATGATGATTTGCAGGTAATACTAAACATAAAATGCCAGGCAATCGTTTCTTTGGTGAATTGGCTAACTCTAATATCTGCAATAAAAACGCAAGGTAATTTCATCATCAGAAAACTTCAAATTATGAGATACGCTTTCATGGCAGTAGCAACTTTGCTGTCTGTGTTCGCTTGTTCGCAGACCGGGATCCCGGGTTTCTTGTAAGAGACCAGAAAAGTAGAGTACAAAGAACTATTTGAGCATTGGCCCCATTTGCTAAAGAGATTTTCCTATCAGATCAAGAGTGGGCAAATGGCCATTAGGGAGTATCTCGATATTGGGAAAAAAGGAAATGAGATCAATTAAATAACGTCTGGGATCAATCAAAACAAGGAAAGAACGTTCTATTTGAATTGGTCATACCTGGCAGTCTTTACACTTTTGAAAATTTCGTTCATGATTCATTACAATGTCCTCAACTTGTTCTCTTCAAACCTTAGTAGAAGATTGAATTCATCCCAATACTATTAACCTTATTACCTTATTCTAAGCAAATCAATAATGAAAATAGAATATAATCTAAGTTCACTCAAAGAGAGCATCATCGTAAGGTCCGTTTTAAAGAAGAATATGAAACGGTTATAAAATTTTATCAAAAAGCCTTACATCCTTTTGGGAAATTCGGATCGTAATAAGGCAATAAGGTTGATGTAATTTGTGATGGAGTTCTACTAAGGTTTTAAAACTTCTCTGTTCGTCAAAATATTATTGAACCATTATTAATCCGGATTTCATCGGATTATTTATGTGCCGTTTTGTAATGAGGATTCAGGTCAGTTTTTTTTAGGGAGCTATTCCTGAACAATGAGAAAAAATTTGCATTGATGAAAAGCGGATCGTAAAGGAACAGGGCATAGAATTTTTCTGCCTGGTTTCAGTTCACTCATATTAATTTTGTGTCAGTTGGATTCTATGATCTGAACTCTTACTTTTGAAAATTTCGGTCATGATTCATTATAGTGTCCTCAACTTATTCTCTTCAAACCTTAGTAGAAGATTGAATTCATCCAAATGCTTTTTACCTTATTACCTTATTCTAAACCAATCAATAATGAAAATAGAATATAATCTAAGTTCAATCAAAGAGAGCACCATCAAAAGGTTAGTTCTAAAGAAGGAAATGAAACGGTTATAAAATGTTTTCAAAAAGCCTTACAGCCTTTTGAGAAATTCGAATCGTAATAAGGTAATAAGGTTGATGTAATTAGTGATGGGGTTCTACTAAGGTTTTAAAACTTCTCTGTTCGTCAAAATATTATTGAACCATTATTACTCCGGATTTCATCGGATTATTTATGGACCGTTTTATAATGAGGATGCTGGTCAGTTTTTTTAGGTAGCTATTCCTGAACAATGAGAAAAAATTTGCATTGATGAAAAGCGGATCGCATAGGAGCCGGACATAGAATTTTTCTGCCTGGTTTCAGAGCACTCCTATTAGTTTTGTGACAGTTGGATTCTGAGATCCGAACTCTTATTGTCAAAAGCGGGATGCTCGATTTTGATCTTTACATTTGGTAAGGATTCGCAGTGCT
>JBDHYH010000102.1:0-14123 GCA_039811325.1 Chitinophagaceae bacterium
ATATCATGGAAGCGGGCTACCTCTTCCTTACCTACTGTAGAAATATTATTTTCAGCTACACAGGCAACGGTACATGCAGAGCAACCAATACAAGTGTTCAGGTCGATGCTCATTCCCCATTTGATACCCGGCTTGATAAAGGTTGGATACATCGTAGCATCCCTGGTGAAGTCTTTTCCAAACTGAGCCAGTTCTTCTTCCTCTTCCCTATTGAATGCTCCAGGGTCTGATTTAAAACTTTTCAGAGTCTGTTCTCTTACTACTGGCCGGCCTTCTGTAATATTATGAGTCTGTGAAACGGCAACCGGGTAGAGCTTGCTTGTATGCTCAACAGTTCCGGTAGTATTATAGCTCACAAAGCTTCCATTATAAACTGTCATTGGATACACATTCTTGCCTGCACCATTAGCTGATGGCCCAATGTATTCAGATGTTTTGGCCGGATCACTGCTTTGACGGCCATAACCAACTGCTATTGCTACAACATTCGGATGTGTGCCCGGAACGATCAATGCGGGCAATTCAATAGTCTTGCCATTGGCAGTTAGTTTCACTACCGGTTTTTCCGGATGCACTTCGAAGTTATCAGCATCTCTGGGATTAAATATATCTATGTTGAAAAGCTTCTTTCCCAGCTCGGGGGAAACAATCGCATAATTGTCCCATGTTGCTTTTGTAATAGGATCACTCACTTCCTGTAGCCATGCGTTGGTAGCTTTATTACCGGTGCCCACAGCAATATTTTGATAAAATACAAATTCAGTATCTCCGGGTTTAGCAACAATTCTGGAGGCAGCATCAGTCACATTACCTGAAAAAGTAGCAGTACCAAAGGTTTGCGCTGATACAGGTGCAGAAATTACAACAGGTGCCTTCAGTGTGTCAGCGGCTTTAGTCCCTGCAGAGAGTGTATCTTTTCCTGTTGCAGTTGCCTGAAATGCAGCTTCATCCACAGCTACAGCAGGGGTGATATTATCTACATTCACCAGTGTGGTTGTAGTCTTTAGCTTTCCGCCTTCAAGAATACCATCCTGAATGAATTTCTCATAATTATTTTCATTACCTAATTGGCCTATCCAATATTTTCTGAAGAAGGTGATATAATCATCAGTGCTCCCTGCAAGTTTCAGCAGAGAATCTTCAAACTGTCTTGTTTTGAATAATGGATGAATCAATGGTTGTATTGAACTGATCGTGCCTTTTTGTAGTTCAGCATCACCCCAACTTTCCAACCAATGGTTTGCCGGTATTGTGTATTTACACAACTCAGTAGTCTCATCCATCCTTTCACTGAAGGAAAGTGTAAATGCGCATTTCTTAATACCACTTACCAATTTTGGTGCATCATAATAACTGTACACCGGGTTAGCGCTATATATCAATAATCCACCGATACTCCCCGCATTCAAATCATTTACCAAATTGGCCATATCTGAATCAATGCCTTGTCGATAATACACCGGAGTACTCCAGTCAATGGTCTTGCCATTAGCGCCGATTGCCTCATTGATCGCATTAACGATGATCTGAACATTCGGATCATTACTTCCGCACACTACAAGCGCTGCACCTTTATTGGCCATCAATTCTGCAGCGGTCTTTTTCACACCATCCGCAGCAGCGCCGGTCACGTTAGCAGAAGTGCCGCCACCTAATGCACCCAACAAAGCAAGAGCAACGGCTCCTGTTTCAGAAGGCTTGTGCAAATATCTTTCATCAGCATTGGCACCCGTCATGCTGAAATAACTTTCGAATTGGATGTGCCGGCTCATGGCAGGATTCTTCTCATCGATCCTGCGTCCGGTTGCATATTGCTTAGCAAAAACAACAGGGCTAAGCCATGTTCCCAGGAAATCGGCCCCAAGGCTTACAATCACTTTGGCGTTTTCAAAATGATAAGCAGGAATCGCTCTTTGCCCATAAGATGCTTCATTTGCCTGGAGCATACCACTGTATGATACGGCATCATACTGCACATGACGCAATGCAGCGTATTTGGCTTTGAGTTGATTAATAATTTCTCTTCCGGTAACAGAGGTTAGCGAACTGGTAAGCAACACCAAAGGTTTACCACCTAATGCAGACAATTCTTCTGCTACTTTCTTATCGATCTGTTCAAATGTTGCCTCTTTTTTGTTGATCATCGGATACCGCATCCTGCGTGTGTCATAGAGATCAAGCACAGAAGCCTGGCATTGTGCTGAAGTACCTCCATTAGTAAGAGACGATAATTCGTTGCCTTCAATTTTGATAGGACGGCCTTCACGCTGCTTCACTACTACCGGAATGGCATCTCCGTCACTTACATAAGTGGATGCATAATAGTTAGGAATTCCAGGAGTTACATCATCACGTTTGTGCAGGTAGGGAATGGACTTGTGTACCGGCATTTCGCAACTCGCCGCTATAGCAGCCGCCGCAGTACTGAATCCCATGTATTTTAGAAAATCCCTTCTCGGTGTCTTGGAATTTAACAGGCTTTCTTTTGAAAGTTCTCCGATTGGCAGTTCTTCCCTGAACTCGTCTTTAGCAACTTTTTTAGAAGCATCGGAATTGTGATACTCTCCAAAATTTTGCCAGTATTTTTGATTACTCATATTAAAGATTCAAAAAAATAAAAAATTAAAACAATCCCTTACACTGATCAATAGTGACATTTAGCACATTCAGTTCCACCAATCTTCTCTACAGTGATGCTATCATATTTATGGTTCTTGATGTCGTCGTGGAACTTTTCATAAATGCTGTAAAATTGGTTGCCATTTCCTTTGTCATCGTTAAACTGCACATTAGTAGTACGATGACAGTTGATGCACCATCCCATGCTGAGCGGCGCAAATTGTTTTACCTCTTTCATTTTCTGGATTTCTCCGTGGCAGGTCTGGCAGGCTACCTGGCCTACTTTAACGTGTTGAGAATGGTTAAAGTAAACGTGGTCAGGAAGGTTGTGGATGCGAACCCATTCAATAGGTTTCCCGGGTTTGTCATAAGTCTTGGTGTCAGGGTTCCATCCGGCATATTTATACAACTTCTGAATTTCTGCGTTGGCATCTACAGTGGAACCATCCCCACGCACAATAGGTGCTCCCGTGTATTCCTTTACCGCTACGTGGCAGTTCATACACACATTCACCGGAGGAATGTTAGCGTGCTTGCTGTTCTGTGCATCTGCATGGCAATAGAGACAACTGATCTGATTCACACCTGCATGCACTTCGTGAGAATAATAAATGGGCTGCACTGGTTCATAGCCTTGCTGACGCCCCAGCCCCATAGCACCTTCTACCAGGAAGTACCCGGCAAAAATGAACAATACGATAACTACTATTAATAAGTAAGCTTTGTTTCTGTAAAACGGAACCGGCTGTGGAGTTTGAATACCATCATGCTCATCGGTCATTTTCTTCAGGTTGCTATTGACCTGCAATAAAACGAAGGCTACAATAGCAAGGATCAAGGTGAGCAAACCGTATAATATAGTATTGTCAGACTTGGGAGCTACTGCAGCAGCACCACTGCCCGGAGTGCCTGTTGCGGTTCCCGGCTTTTGATATTTATCAGCCCAGTCGAGTATGGCGTCGATTTCCTCATTTGTCATATCCGGGAAGGAGGTCATGATCACGCCGCCGGCTTCTTCTTTCAGTTTAATGGCATAAGGATCTGTCATGGCCATAGCGGTCGCATTACGTACCCATTTATATACCCAGTCCTTTGAGGGCGCTATCTCTCGCACTCCTTTCAGAGCGGGACCTACATATTTTTCATCTGGCTTGTGACAAGCCGCGCAGTTGGCTTTGAAAAGTGCTTCTCCATCGGCTGCAAAAGAATTTTGCGAGGAAATGAATAGGAGAAAAATAATTACTGAAGCAACTTTTAAGCTGTGTCTAAAAATTAGATTCATATCATTTTTACCTTCAAGGTTATATTGGAACGACTTTCTCGTATGGCTGCAAAAATAAGGAAGCATGTTGACAAACTGTTAACATCCCATAAAATTTTTTTCCCTTATCGGTACTGGGTTTCAGAGAATTTTTTGTATACACTACAAAAATTTGTCATGTATTCGTCATCGAAAATCCAGACTTGTTTGTCTCCAATAAAAGGGATGAATGTTGTCAAAATTGAAATGGTAATTCTGCAAAATTGAAATGAATTAGATTGCACCGATAAACAAAAAGCGTGATTGCTGAAAAAAAGAAACGCATTGCCATCTTCGCTTCGGGTGCAGGTTCGAATGCTGCCAGGATTATAGCGCATTGCAATAATAGTGGTTCTATCGAGGTGGCATTAATCGTGTGCAACAACCCCCAGGCCGGTGTCATCGCTATTGCAGAAAGGAATCATATTCCCTGCCTGCTGATTTCTAAAAAAGAATTCCTGGAAACAGGGTATGTAGATTTTCTTCACGATGAGAATATATCCCTGATAGTTCTCGCTGGCTTTCTCTGGAAAGTTCCGTCCATTCTTGTCCATCATTTTCCCGGAAGGATCATCAACATTCATCCTGCATTGCTTCCCAATTATGGAGGTAAAGGAATGTATGGCATGGCCGTCCACAAAACTGTGATTGAAGCCAAAGAAAAATTCAGCGGCATTACCATTCATTTTGTAGATGAAGAATATGATCATGGAAGTATTATTTTTCAGGAGAAGGTCAGTATTGATCCGGGCGAAACACCAGAATCGCTGGCTGAAAAAATTCACCGGCTGGAACATGAATATTTTCCCAAAATCATTGAGCAGGTCATTACGGAACAATCCGAATAAAACGAAAGATACATGGCTGAAATCATGAGTAAAGAAAAAGTGAGGTTTCAACTTGAGCGCATTATTCTATTCAGTGATGCTGTGTTTGCGATTGCCATTACCCTGCTCATCATCGATCTGAAGGTACCTGAGTTAGAATGGCCGGTAACCGACACAGGTTTGATAAAAAGTCTTAGCGTTTTAGTCCCTAACACCATTGGCTTCCTGTTGGTTGGATTGTACTGGACCGTGCATCATCGCCTGTTTGGGTACGTAACCGGCTACACGCCTTTCCTGCTTTGGTTGAACCTCTTATTTCTTCTTGGAATCGTTTTCCTTCCATTCTCCACTAGTTTTTACAGCGCCTTCTTCGATCCCCATTTGAAAGTGCCTTTGATCTTGTATTCATTCAACTTTTGCTACATCGGGCTTTTCAGCTTCTGGATACACAGATATGTTACCAATCCCAAACGTAAACTCACTGAAGGATTGTCCGCCAAAAAGGCCAGTTATTATTCTTTCAGGGCGATTGTGATCCCCATTATTTTTGCTTTGATTATCCTCGTCAGTTTTTTCAATACTGTCCTCGCCTTGTTCATTCCTCCGCTCACTCCTGTGATAGTATTTCTGATTGCTAAAATCTATAAATGGAAATCCAGCCTGAATCCCATCAAATTACGGGGGAAAAGACCATAACAAAGGAGTAACAACTAAAAAGCTAAATTGCCTGCCGGATGCGCTTGAAAATTATCATGATACTTTTTATAGGATCGATTCAATCAATGCCTGCTGCATTTGGACAATCCGTTATTCGTGTGTCGGGCGCCGTATATGATTCTTCCAAAGTATATATGATCCCTTCCGTACAGGTGTTTACTACATCCGGCAACCATGCTGAAACAGATTCTCTTGGTATTTATCATATCAATGCTAATCCTCGCGACAGCATCTACTTCTTTTACCAGGGAAAGAATTCTGTCAAATATCCTGTGGCAAAGATCGCTGACTATGAATCGTTCGATATATCCATGCGGGTGAAGGCGAAAACGAAATACAAGGTGCTGCAGGGAGTAACTGTTTTTTCAGATACCTACCGTGAGGACTCCATGGAGAACCGGTTGCGGTACGATAAAGTGTTCAACAGGGGGCCTGCAATAGAAACAAATATTAACCCTACCACAGGAGCAGTAGGAGCGGATCTCGGCTCCATCATCAGCCTTTTTCAATTTCGAAAAAACAAACGCATGAAAGCATTCGAGCATCGACTCGAACAACAGGAACAGGATGCTTATGTGGATTACAGGTTCAACTCACGACTACTCTCACGCATTACAGGATTGAAAGGGAAAGACCTCGATGATTACAAAAAAATCTACCGGCCCACCTATTGGTTTGCTGCCAACAGTTCGGAAGTGCAGTTTTACCAGTATATATTAAATACCAGTTACGCATTCAAAAAACAAAGAGGAATTGAGTAAGGAAGAAAAAGAGTGTTATCAGTTCTATGCGCTACTCAAAACGAAGTATCAACTTAAATACGAACTACGGCCTTTGTCCTTCAAAATCCTCAAAGTTGAATCCACACACTTGCCTTGCTCCCGGCCTTTCCTTTCCAAACCGGCCCCTCTTTCAACAACCGGACGGCTTCTTCTTCACAAGGCTTACACGTGGATTGCAATACACTGATGTCAGACGGTTTACCTTCTTTATCAATTGTGAAAGTGAGAAGCACTTTGCCCGATAATTTTTTTCCTTCAGCATCTTTGATTACATGAGCGCTGTCTTTGACATATTGTTCAAATGCTTTCAGTCCGCCAGCAGGAGAAGCAACATTTTTGCTCACACTCACACCACTCACCTTTCCCCGGATTAATCCCCGGCTTTCACTTGCATTGCTCAATTTTTTCGCCTGTGATTTATCTGCAGAAACTTCCTTGTTGAAATCTCCATTTTCATTTCTTGCAACAAGCCTGCTTACCGAATCAGTAACATAACCATTGATCCCGGGTTTGATATTACTAACTTCCGAATGAAGCAGTGGCGTGATCTCTGCCTGAGATGATGTGGATTTAGGTGAATGAATCTTTCGCTGATTCATAACTACAACTTCTTCCTGTAAACTTTCTTCCTGTTCTTGCGAATGATTTTTTTCAATTGTTTTTTTCTGCTGCGCAAGTTTACTTTTTTGAGCAGCATCTGGTGTCGATGGGGTTGGATGTATTACGGGAGCTTCTTCTGAACTTTTTGACGGCGAACTTTCTAAAACAAGATTTTCATTTTTGTGGCCGGTATCTGGTTTCAATTGAGAAACGAGGTTTGCCGAATCCCTTCTTGCAGCCTCCTCCCTGATGGCGAGAGCATTTTCTGAAGGAGCATTCAACATTCTGAAGAGCAAGCCACCTCCGCCAATCAGCACAATCAGCGCTGCCACCTTCCACCAGTGATCAAATAGTGAAAAAGATTTACGATTGTCTTTTGTGGTGATTCTTTTTTCAAGCCTGTCTCTTAATTCTATCGATTCTTTTTCTGCATCTTTTGAATAGGCAAACCCTTCTAATGCTTCTGCGAGGAAGGGATCATCAAGGGCTGCTTTTTCCAAAGCATGCATTTCTGCTGCAGGCATTTCTCCTGCATGGTACTTTGCAAAATCGGATGCACTATATTTTTTTTTCGCTTCTTTCATGGATCATTATTTTTCCAGTGCATTTTTCTCCATACAAATTTTCAAGTTCCTTCTGCCATTCTGAATATAACTCCGCACCTTGCCCGGCTCTGTTTGTGTCATGTCTGAAATTTCTTTATAACATTTTCCTTCCAGGTAGAATAATTGTACTGCCTTCCTCTGATCCGCCGGGAGCGCTTCCAGGCATTGCTCCATTCCGTTGAGCAGTATTTCTTTTTCTACCACTATATCAGGATGCTCATCTTCCTTTAAATACACAACATCAGCATCTACTTTTATGGGTTGATGCTTTCTGCTGCGCAGTTGCATCAGGCAATAATTCCTGGCCAGGCTATGCAGCCATCCTTTGAAATTAGTAACCTCATACCTCAAAAGTTTCGTAACAAGCTCTTCAAAAATATTGATAACAGCGTCTTTAGCTTCTTCCGGTTCTTTGAAATATTTCAGGCACACACCGTACACCAAATCCATATACCGGCCATACAATTCGCCGAGTACATTCAGGTCTTTTTCAGCCTGATACTGCGCTACAAGTTCGGAATCAGTCAGTGACGATGATATTTTCTTTAGCAATGCCAGTTGAAAAAATTTTATACAAAAATCGGGTTTATGTAATTCTCAATAAAGATGCATCCATTCTAAAAATTCACATACTGCACTGTTTGCAGAACCCAAAAATTATAAAAATTATTTGTTATGAAAAAGTTCCTCCTGATCCTGCTTCCATTTTTACTGAGCAGCACAAGTTTTCAACCAGGTAAAATCATATCCATCTCCGGAAGGGTTACAGACCTTTCGGGCAATCCTTTAAGTGCTACGGTTTCGGCAGGTAAAACTTATGTGGTTACCGATGCA
Organism: Chitinophagaceae bacterium; assembly: GCA_039811325.1. Taxonomy (GTDB): domain Bacteria; phylum Bacteroidota; class Bacteroidia; order Chitinophagales; family Chitinophagaceae; genus Ginsengibacter. The sequence goes on from JBDHYH010000102.1 coordinate 8,285, forward strand.
CTTGGGGAATACAAGATCTCAGTCAGTGAAAATGAAAAATTTCTATTGTTTGCTGCTGCCGGTTTTGATGACAAAAGAGTCATCATCGGTAATCAAAGGGTCATCGATGTAAAGTTGGAACCATCATCTGCACAACTGAATGAAGTATCTGTGGACAAGCAGGAGCACCAAATGCAGAGGTACGAAGTAACAGAATCACGAAAAGCGCTAAGTGGCATCGTTTCGGGCGTAGTAAGTTCGCCTTACCCGTCTCCCGGATATTATGACAGAGATTTCAATACAGAAGATTACGACAATATCACAGAGAATGGTTTTAAGCGGGTGGCTGATGATCCACTCTCCACATTTTCCATTGATGTGGACGCAGCTTCATACAGTAATGTGAGAAGGTTTTTGCAAAACAACCAGTTGCCACCGGCAGGAGCAGTACGTACCGAGGAGATGATCAATTATTTTACTTACGAATATCCACAACCGTCAGGCAGCGACCCTTTCTCAATCAACACAGAGTTGAGCCGCTGCCCCTGGAATCCTGAAAATAAATTATTGCTCATAGGGCTGCAGGGCAAGAAAGTCCCTACAGACCAGTTGCCTCCATCCAACCTGGTTTTTCTCATTGATGTTTCAGGGTCTATGAATTGGCCCAATAAATTGCCTCTTGTAAAGTCATCCCTGAAAATGCTCACCGATCAACTGCGTGGTAACGACCGCATTTCAATTGTTGTGTATGCCGGGTCAGCAGGACTGAAATTGCCTGCTACTTCTGGAAATGAAAAAATGAAAATCAAGAATGCAATTGACGGGCTGGAAGCCGGAGGCTCTACTGCAGGCGGTGAAGGAATAAAACTTGCCTACAAGACCGCTCAGAACAATTTCATGGAGGAAGGTAACAACCGAGTGATCCTCTGCACAGACGGCGACTTCAACGTAGGTGTCAGTAGTGATGATGCCCTGGTAAGGTTGATAGAACAGGAAAGAGAGAAAGGAATTTTCTTAACCGTGTTAGGATACGGAATGGGAAACTACAAGGATAATAAAATGCAGCAGCTCGCTGATAAAGGGAATGGCAACCATGCTTATATCGATGGACTGAATGAAGCGAAAAAAGTGTTGGTCAATGAATTTGGAGGTACATTGTTTACCATCGCCAAAGATGTAAAACTGCAGGTAGAGTTCAACCCCGCATTGGTGGCAGGTTACCGCCTGATCGGTTATGAAAACCGGATGCTCAACAAGGAAGATTTTAATGATGATAAAAAAGATGCCGGCGAATTGGGAAGTGGGCATACCGTTACAGCTCTTTACGAAATCATTCCGGCAGGAGTAAAATCAAATTTTCTGAAAGATGTAGATCCGCTAAAATACCAGCAAAAGAAAAATGAAGGTGTGAACGAAGATGAATTGGCAACCATTAAATTCCGATACAAAGCACCGGACAATAACAAGAGCAAACTCATTGTGCATACGGTTAAGAATGGAGCCACACCTCTTGAGAATGTATCACCCAATTTGAGATTTGCAGCATCAGTAGCAGGTTTCTCAATGTTATTAAGAGACAGTGAGTTTAAAGGTAACACAACATTCAGCAGTGTAATACAAATGGCAAATCATTCCCTCGGCAACGATGAAGAAGGATACAGGAAAGAATTCATCAGCCTGGTAAAAAGAGCACAGGAATTGAAGAGTGAATTGGTGAGGAACGAGTGGTAAGTGCCTTGTTATACTTCTGCGCTACGACGGGTCACTTGTAGTGCATGGTAAAATTTTCTCCTTTTTTAAGGTGTATTTCATATCCGATATCAATCAGATGTCGCTTCCTTATGGAATTCCGGTCGGTGAAGGACACTGACCGGAAGCGGTCCCTACTGGCGGGTATCTTCACACATTTGCGACATTTTGAAATACACTCATTTTTTTGCCTGCTGTATCAATACCTAAGTGATTTATGTATATTTGTAGTCATGAAAAAAAATCCTGACCTGATCAAAGGATCTCTTTCAACGATCATACTTGAATTGCTGTCACAGAGCAAAAAAATGTACGGCTACGAGATGGTTAAAAAAGTGAAAGAACATACTGGTAAAAAATTGCAGGTAACAGAAGGCGCTTTGTACCCCGCACTCCACAAGCTCGAAGCAGATGGCCTGATTGAATCAACAATTGAACAGATTGGCAACAGACCACGAAAATATTATCACCTGACACAACCAGGCAAGAAAGAACGGATCATACGAAAAACTGAACTGGAAGGCTTTGTAAACCAGCTACACGCTCTCTTCAATTTTAAACTTGCCTGACCATGAAACTCAATGATAAACAAATACAAGCGTTGTTTGATTTTACCAAAAAGAAATTGGTCCACTTTTACGATTTGCAAATCGAATTGGTAGATCACCTTGCTGCAAGCATTGAAGAGGAAATGGAGCTTGATAAGAAATTGAAATTTGAAGATGCTCTTGAACGAGTCTATCGGAAATTCGGCATTTTCGGATTCAGCCAGATTGTTCAGCAAAAACAAAAACAATTGGAGCGGATGCATTATAAGAGATGGATGAAAGAAGTATTCTCTCTTTTTCGTTGGCCGCAGGCATTAGGTTCATTGACACTCTTAGGGTCCTTGTACACTTTGGACAAAACAGTTGATCCCGATTATTTGAGGATTGGCTTCGGAGTAATTACAATTGTATTCATGATTTTCAATATTATCAATATCAGGAAATACCGTAAGCCTAAGAAACAGTTATTGATAATGCAGTACTACTTTCCGGGGATTGCCTCTTTTTGGAGTTACTTTTATCTTCAATATCTGATCAATTTCTATCACTACAATTCGCTTTTCTTCATTTTAATAAACTTCGTTGGTATTATTTTTTTAGCAGCATCTTATCAACTCAATGAGAAATTAAAATCAGAAGCAATGAGATTGTATCCTGAGGTGTTTGTGTGAAGGGTGTTCGCCGCGGCGGAGTGAATGGTGAGTGGTTGTATCTTAATTGACGATTCAATGTCGTTTAGTTAGGTGCTTTCATCGACACGTCATTGCAAAGGGAACGAAGAGGAATGAAACCTGTCTTCCAGTGAACAAAACAGCCAGGCAAACTTGGTGTGGATTCGAGTTGGCTTCGTCGTGCCTCCTCGCCATGACCTACTCCTTAACTAAACGACATTGAATGCCGATTTAAAATTTACCATTGACTTTTATAATTATCTATTGCCAATTGCTTATTGCCAATTGCTCATTGCTTCTTGCTTCTTGCTTCTTGCCTATTGCCTATTGCCTATTGCCTATTGCTCATTGCTCATTGCCTATTGCTCATTGCTCATTGCCTATTGCTCATTGCTCATTGCTTCTTGCTTCTTGCCTATCACTCCACTCCTTTCACTCTAAATTTCCCAATCCCATAAACTCCCATCAAATCCATATAACTATATTTGCTGCGTGCCCTCTTTCAATTATAACGATAGTGTCAATTTTATAAGGAAACTCACCATCAGACGTGCATGGAATGCAACTAAGGTTGTGAGCAGTTATTATGTCAGCCGGTGGATGCGTAAACCTATCCAATGGGGATTGCCGATTTCCATTTCATTCGAACCAACTACTTCCTGCAATCTCCGTTGCCCGGAATGCCCAAGCGGACTCAGGCAGTTCACACGCCCTAAAGGAATGCTCGATAGCAAATTTTTTAAACAGACAATCGACAACATTCATAAAGATTTATTGTATCTCATCTTTTATTTTCAGGGCGAACCCTACCTGAATAAAAACTTTCTGGAGATGGTGGCTTATGCATCTTCCAAAGGAATTTACACAGCCACATCTACCAATGCCCACTACCTCACCGATGAAATGGCAAAGAAAACTATTGAAAGCGGACTCGACCGCCTCATCATTTCAATTGATGGTACCACCCAGGAAGTGTATCAGCAATATCGCCGTGGCGGACATCTTGACAAGGTCATTGCAGGTGCAAAGAATATTGTGAAATGGAAGAAGGAATTGAATAGCAAGAAACCTTATGTATTCTTCCAGTTCCTGGTGGTGAAGCCCAATGAACACCAGGTAGAGGATATCAAGAAACTGGCTCAGGAAGTAGGTGTGGATGATGTACGATTCAAAACAGCCCAGGTGTATGATTATGAAAATGACCCCAACCACCTGATACCGGAAAACAAAAAGTTCAGTCGATACTATAAAAACAAAAAAGGTGAAACCAAACCCAAAAATAAATTAGACAATCACTGCTGGAAGCTATGGCATGCCAATGTGATTACCTGGGATGGCATGGTGGTGCCGTGTTGCTTCGATAAAGATGCTACCCATCGCCTCGGCGACCTGAAGGAAGATTCCATGCAGGAAATCTGGCAAAATGATCACTACAAAGATTTTCGAAAGAAACTGATGCAATCGCGCAAGAACATTGATATTTGTGCCAACTGCAGCGAAGGACGGAGTGTTTGGAAAAGAAGCTGAAAGCGCCGGTTCTTTCCCTGAAATTTTTATTTTAGATTTCTAAAAATCTTTGGCACTCCATGAAGTCATTCAACAACCATCTCCGCCAAATTATCTTATTGGGTGTTATCATTCTGATCGGCATTTTAATGCTCCGGCATTTTTACATTTTCATGCCCGGTATATTAGGCGCCATCACCCTTTATATCCTGAGCCGACAATCTTACTTGTATCTGATCGAAAAAAGAAAATGGAAGCCGGGATGGACAGCGATCCTTTACATTCTCGGATTTACCATTCTGATCTGCCTACCCGTTTACCTTGCGGTGGTACTGCTCATGCCCAAATTAGTTGCGCTATTCAATAATCCTGTTCCATTAATTGTTGCATTGAAATCCTTTGCCGGTCGGATAGAAGAAACCATCGGCATCCAGGTTTACAATCCTGAAAACATAAAAGCTGCCACACAAAAGTTTGCCAACAACATTCCTGCATTACTTACCGGTACTGCCAATTTTGTCACCAACCTGTTACTGATGTTTTTTGTGCTGTACTACATGCTTACAAAGGGTACAGCTATGGAGAAATACCTGAACAATATGCTTCCGCTCAAGCCTTCTAACCGTGACCTGCTGAGCAAAGAAACCAACCTCATGATCAGGGCCAATGCTATCGGTATTCCTTTGCTGGCAGTAATACAGGGGCTGGTAGCTATGCTGGGATATTTCATTTTTGGTATCGTAGATTATGGTGTCTGGGGATTTCTCACAGGTGTCGCATCTCTGATACCTATTGTAGGTACTGCATTGGTATGGCTGCCGCTCACAGTATATTTATTCGCTACCGGGCATTCCGGTTTGGGCATCGGGCTGGGTCTTTATTCTATTCTTATCACAGGTAATATTGATTATGTCGCTCGCATCACATTGCTGCGCAAGATTGGTGATGTTCATCCGCTGATCACCATATTTGGAGTGATCATAGGGCTGAGCATGTTTGGTTTTCTCGGGCTGATATTTGGCCCGCTGCTGATCAGTTATTTTGTATTGTTGGTAAAAATTTATCGAAATGAATTTGCAGCAGTACCGATAGAAGAAACCCCGATGGTGCAGCAAGAGGAATAGCATGCTGATGGTGAAATCTTCTTAGATCGAAGGATCTGGGATGCGTTCGCTGCACCCTATCCGCAATACATCGGCTAATTAATTTTTTGATTTATTAAGGCTCTTGAGTACCTTTTAAATGAGCCTCGTAGAGGCAATACTTTGGTAGAAAAAGCATACCTGAATCAGGTAGCCCCGTAGGGGTGTTAGTTTTTTTGATCAGAAATTTTATTCGAAAAAATCAAAGAGGTATTTCTCATCATACCCCACCTCGAATATCTAT
>JBDHYH010000103.1:0-14046 GCA_039811325.1 Chitinophagaceae bacterium
ACTGGTTTCCTGTTGCAATACTTTTTTGATTGCCAGTTCATCAGATTTCTGAGCAGATGCCTGCGAAGTAGCAAAGAGCAGCAGCACTGCTATCATTGCCAAAGAATGTAACCTTTTCATATTATTATGTTTTTGATTTTTTTGGATTGACCTGTCAGGTTCTTTAGAACCTGACAGGTCTGAGAGGTATAGCCAGTAAGTATGTGATTAAACAATAGTTTCTTTACTTTCCATCGCTATCTAACGACACTACTTTATGAAGCAATTCTCTGTGAGAAGTAGTGCGCCATTTGTATCCTTCAAAAGCTGCAGGGTCTTCTTTTTGGTATTGGGCAAACGGTGGCACGTTGTCAAAGAAATTGTCTTTGTCCCACAAGACAGCCCTGACTTCATTGTAATGACTGTTGTCTCCAGCGTCGAACTCCAGTCCGCCATGCCACCAGAATTTTGCGAATCCTCCTTTTACTACTTTCTCGACCAATGGCTTCCAATGATTTTTCATATAGGAATCAAAGGATTGGCCTTTTTCGGACGTCACTTTATCGTAGGTAACCATCATATAGTTTATCAGGTTATTTGTGTTCGGGTTGCCTACATGGTCTTCGGCTGAAAAAATATCGCGACGAATCATTTCGCGTGAGGCACCGGTCAACGTCATCATTTTTCTAAGCGAATCGTCGGAAGCACCCGGAAAAATCTGGTGCAAATCCATTCCTCCTGAAAAGTCTTCCAAAGAGTGCAGGATATCTGCGAAATGTGGATATACGGTTACCACGACATACTGGTAGGGCGCCTTCATATTATAGGGTGCTACCACCTCCCATACGCTCCATCCGAGAATAGCGCCTTTCTTTTTTCGCGCTTCATGTATATGTTTCCAAAAGTTCTCTACCTGCATGTAGGCATTATCGTTTCCGGGCTTCACATGCATATATTCAAAAGTGATGTATGGTTCCTTCTGTTGAGCGGTCTTTTGTGGAGCCGGCTTCTGCGAAAAACACAGGAAGGGCAAAAGCCCGATAGCGATAATGAATGATAGCTTTTTCATTGTAAATGTTTTTAATAAAATAATGAGATAAAGCTATGCAGGCAGGGGAGCGATGACTTGGACAAATCGCGCAAATCCTTATAATTTTTAAGCATTTTAGCGTGAGTGGCGACTTTTTTCCAATTCCGGATCAAGAGCGGCAGATCACAGAATCATCTCAGGTAATCACTGACCTTTTTGGCAATAAAGGATTTTACCTCTTCCCAAGATTGATTTTTGAGGCTGAAGGGATCTTCATCTTCCTCTGCATCTGCAAAGTAGGTGATAGCTTGCGGAACACTGATGAGCAGGTTTTGTCCGGTATATTTTCTTTTATGGAAATGGATAAAATCGTCCACCGTATAATGATGCAGCAATTCGGCAATATCCCGGAAATCCTTTTTTCTGCCGCGGCCTAACACCGCTTGTACCTTCATCGCAATGATGTCTTCAGTGGAAAATATCCTGATACCTTCCACAGTTTGTATGGAACCAATCAATGGGTGAGGGTGGCGAACCAAATCCACTTTTACACCATCAATATAACAAAATACGCCAAACCATTTAGGCTTCTGTTCCGTAATAAGCCGTGAAGTAAATTCTTTTTCCAGACAGGAAATAATAGTTTCGTTTTCAAAAGGCAGATGCGAAAATAAATCCAGGTCAACAGACTTCCGATGACCATATAAAAGTGAAAGTGCAGTGCCGCCAACCAGAGAAAAATCCCGCAATGCAGGAATTTCCATTATATGCTTCAGTAGGGAAAAAGCCCCGGGTTCAACTGTCTGAGTGTGTAACATCTGAAATCTTTTAATGGCCGGTTAATAACTGCACTTGCTAAATACATCCTGGTTTCAGACAAGAATTTAGCATTCAGCAACGCCTCTGTAACCTTTTCATCTCCATAATAACGGCGGCAATTGCGAATGTCTTCTACATCACCACGATCAAAAACCCGCTCAATTACAAAACGGAATTTGACATCGTAATCCAATTTCTCAAAATCCACATCCCAGAAAATCCGTTTATTAAATTCCGGTGCTGTCCTGCTTTTCATTTCGTAAATATACAATGGAATTTATATTACGCACCTACCGAAACGCGCCTGCACCAACTGGAATATTTTCATACAAAAAGCTCTTGCTAAACAAAACGCTGAAAGAATCTCATTGAATATTTTGGAGTGTCTTAATGCTTTTGAAATCAGATAATTGTTACAATCTTTCTGAAATGTCAGAAAAATTTTTCTCTTCCTTATCCATTCCTGTGAATACCCTGATGCTAACCAAACAACCGATAGAATAATTTTATCCTTCTCAGTGTCTCCCTAAATGGGACAATGCGGAGGAAGAAGGACTAATCATAGAATATTTCCACTGGATCCCGAAAGCATTGCCACAAATTGCTGTATAGTATTGGGTGGGGATGAAATGCAAAAACGCACCATCGCAAAATTGAATTGGAAAAAGTTTGATAAGATTCCACTGTGAGTTTTCAGGATTCATTCCGCTTCTCCGCCTCCGAAGGGGAATATCCAAAATAGCTTTTAAAAACCCTTGAAAAATACGCCGGCTCTGAAAAGCCTGTTTTGTATGCTACTTCAGCAATAGTGGCATTGTCTCCTTTCAATAATTCCATCGCTCTTTCCATTCTTACCGAACGGATAAAAGCGTTTGGTGATTGATTGATAATGGCTTTTAATTTCCGGTTGATCTGCGAAGTACTCATCCCAAACTCGTGTCCCAGCGCTTCCACAGAAAACTTATCATCATCCAAATGTTTTTCTACCGTTTCCAACAGCCGTTGCATAAACTGGCTGTCTTGTGAAGTAACGGTTATTTCACTGGGCTTCACCAATAATTTTCCGCTGAACTTTTTCCGCAGTTTATTACGAACTTCTATCAGATTATGAATTCTCAGTAATAATTCCTTTGAATTAAAAGGCTTGATGAGGTAGGCATCCGCACCGGTTTCCAGCCCCGAAAGTTTGTCAATGTCTTCTGCACGGGCTGTAAGTAATATGACCGGTATGTGGCTGGTGAAATCATTCGTCTTTAAAGATTCACACAATGCAAAGCCGTCCATTTCGGGCATCATCACATCGCTCACTACCAAATCGGGAATGTGTAGTTTTGCTAATCCCAATCCTTCCATTCCATTCTTTGATTCTAAAACTCTGTATGTTTCGGATAGTTTGTCGCATATATATTTTCTCACATCCTGTTGATCTTCTACAACCAGTACAACAGGCCTGGAATTGTCAATGGTGCACACGGTACCGGTGCTTTCTGTATTTAAGGTTGAAACCACTTCCTGAGTAGCGTAAGTTTTGTGTGCCGATTTATTTGATATTATCTTATTGTTGAAAGGGAAATCACAAATGAATACCGTCCGGCTGTTCATAGTACTCTTAACTGTAATAGTACCCTGATGCAATTCCACCAGTTCTTTTACCAATGCAAGCCCGATACCGGTTCCTTCGTGTTGCAGTTTATATGAATTATCAGCCTGGTAAAAACGGTCAAAAATATAAGGCAGTTTTTCAGGTGAAATTCCGCTTCCATTATCTTCAACAGTGAGTTCCAGTAAATTATTCCCAGCCAGGCTAATGCTTACTTTAATATTCCCGCCCTCGGGCGTAAACTTGAATGCATTGGAGAGAAGATTGAAAAGAATTTTTTCCATAATATCTTCATCAAAATAGAAAGTAAGGGCTTCGTCTCTCAATTCATTTCTTAACCTTGGATCCACTTCTGTCTCCAGCATAATATTCTTCTGATGCGCCATAGAAGTAAACGAATGCACCATTTGTTTTACAAAAGGAATGATGTCCTCACGTGTTGTATCCACCTCATAATTTCCTACGTCTAATCGTGACAAATCCAAAAGCTGGTTGATGAGCTGTAATAATCGTTTTGCATTCCGTTGTACATAATAAAGTGGTTCTTTGATTTTTTGCGCAATATTTTCATGCAACAAATCTTGAACAGGGCTAATGATCAGGGTGAGTGGTGTGCGGAATTCATGAGAAATATTTGCAAAAAACCGTGACTTGATGTGATCTAATTCTGTCAGTTTTTTCGCGTGTAGCGATTCAAATTCCAATTTATTTTTAAGCTCTATACGTTTGTTATTGTATTTCCATAAATAGTATAGTATTCCGGCAGCAATTAAAATGTACAATGCATAAGCCCACCATGTTTTCCACCAGGGAGACTTAATGATGATTGTAATAGAAGTTCCTGTTTCATTCCATATCCCATCGCTGTTGGCTGCTTTCACATGAAGAATATATTTGCCCGGACTTAAGTTACTGAATGTGATGGTTCGTCCCGTGCCAAGTGGTATCCAGTTTTCATTAAGATTCTTTAATTGGTACTGATATTTATTTTCTTCAGATTCAGCGAAATCCAGGGCCGCCACCTCGAAGGAAAAGTTGTTTTGATCGTAAGCCAGTGTAATAGATTTAGTAGCAGAAATAGAATTTTGCAGCAGGCCGGTTTTATCACCAGGCAGTATTGATTGATTCAGTAACCTGAAATCTGTGAATACAACCGGTGGCACATAATTATTGCTTTCTATTTTTTCAGGATAAAAAGAATTGAAACCTCTGATACCACCAAAATACAGCTTTCCATCGCTGGTCTTGTAATAGGCGTTTGAATTAAACTCATTGCTCTGTAATCCTGAATTGAGTCCATAATTGTGAAAAACAAACGTTTTCGGATCAAATTTTGAAATGCCTTTATTCGTACTTAACCAAAGTTTTCCTGTGTTGTCGCCCAGTATTCCATATACCACATTATTGGGAAGGCCATTTTTACTGGTAAAGTGAATGAACTTCTTAGTCGTTAGATCAAGCCTGTTCAATCCACCACCCGCAGTACCTATCCATAAATATTTTTCAGGCTGGGAGGGGTCAGCTAATAGCGAGCGCACTACATTAAAACTAAGGCTGGATGTGTTTTGAGGTTGATTAATATAATGATCAAACGTGTGAGTAGTAGTATCAAAATAGAATAGGCCCTCCGGTGTACCGAGCCAAAGGTTTCCCTTCCTGTCCTGGATAATATCGCCATAAGCAGGTTCACTATATGGATTTACAGAGTCCTTATAGAAGTCATAGAAAGTAAAAGATTTGCTGGCTACTTTAAAACGGATGAGTGAGTTGGCATTCAACAGCCATAGCGTATTTTTATTTTCTTCAAAAATTTTAAAGAGGCGGTTATCTGCTCTCGGAGTTTTCAGAAATTTTGGATAGTAACTCTGAGCAAGCCCGGTTTTAGTATCAAACTGTGCCAGGCCGTTATTGTTAGCTACCCAGACATTTGCTCCACCTGCACCGGCGAAAGAGTAAACTATTTGTATAATATTACCGGTTATCCGTGATATATGTCCGGTAGCCGGATTGGCAATATAGATTGCTTCATTAGTGCCTATTAATAGCGTATCTCTTCCGGGAAACTTGTAGAATGAACGAACGCTCAAATCGTGTGAAGTAAATTTTTTATCATCAGAAACATAGAGCGGATAAGGGAATTTATTGCTATACGGATCGTATTTGCTTAAGCCCGATCCACTGCTCCCCATCCACATATTGCCGGCTTTATCATGATATACACATAAGATTTTGCCTAACTGCAAACTGCTTATCTGTTGAGGAACATTTCTTATGAATTGTAATGTTTGCGTTTTCAAATTAAAGACACCCAGGCCACTGATCATACCAAACCACAACTCATTTGGGGATTCCCCATTTACAGATGGACCGTAATGAATGGATAAAGTATGTCCATCCATATTTCCTGCACCTGTAGTATTATAATACAGTATCTTTTTTCTTTGCCTGTCTATCATCAGCAAACCTGAGGTGGTACCCATCCATAGTTGACCGGCATTATCTTCGAACCAGGAACCGCCGGGCGGGCACAATACCTCTTTTCCCGCATTTGAACTCACAGGTAATTCAAATTGGATTTTATCATCCATTATTTTTTGCTTCATTATCACCATTTCATACTCAACCGGCCTGAAGATTACATTTCCCGAAATTATCTGTGCAGTCTGTAATCCACCGGTGACCGTAGATACCCAGATATTTTTTTGAGAGTCAGCATACACACTTAATACAAAGTCCGAATGAATACTCTCCCTGTTATTTTCATGATGTATGTAATGAGTAACAGAATAATTTGTTGAATAAAGATTCTTTTCATGAAATGTAATTCTGAACAGTCCCTGGCCATCTGTGGCAACCCAAATATTTCCGTTGCCATCTTCCGTGATACCATTAATATTTTGATGATTTATTTTCCCTGATTTGTCTAAATCGATATGAATAAAATTATCCTGCCTGCTGTCATAAGTATTCAGACCGGATCCCGAAGTACCTATCCACAGATGCCCGTTTCTGTCCGGGAACAAAGAAGTAATGGTATTTCCTGAAAGAGAGGTGGAGTCGAATGGATCATAACGATAGGTTTTAAATTCATAACCATCAAAGCGGTTCAGGCCATCTTTGGTTCCAAACCACATAAATCCCTGTGCGTCCTGGCAGATACTGTAAACTAAGTTTTGTGACAGGCCATTATCAATGGTGTAATGTTGAAACTTGTAGTTTGTTTTCTGGGCATTCAATTGCAAATGTGCAATGAACAACAAAATAGAAGTGAAAAATATTTCAAAACCCTTTTGCAAGATGACATCATTTCTTTTGAATGGAAGTACAGCAAATAGTCAGACCGGCTTTGTATTTATTCTCAAATCGTGGCCTCAGAAATTCTCTGTCCTGAAATAAGACACTAAAATTAAGATAATTATTAGTTCGATTCAGCAGGCAATTATTGTTTTACTGTGCTTCGAAGTTTTAGAACCTCTGTAGAAAACCATCGCATATTACAATTACCTTATTACTTTTTTTAGAATTGAAATTTCCGGAAAGCTGCAAAGCCTATTGATATAACATTATAATTGAATTTTTTTTGATCGAACCATCACTGCTGAGGGAATACGAGAGCAGCCTGTTAAAGAAGTAAAAGGTAAATTTTCATCTTCATAAAAAGCTGTTTCATAAGTTCTATTTGTTGAATATCATTTTCCCGATTTACACAGCAGGTAATTGAATGGTGAATGTTGTTCCTCCATTTTCTTTTCCTTTCTGCTCCGCTTCTTCAATGGATATGCTTTCTACTTTCAATTCTCCTCCATGTGCCTTTATGATATCATAACTCAAACTCAACCCCAGTCCGGTTCCTTGTCCTGTGGGTTTGGTAGTGAAGAAGGGTTGAAAGATTTTGTCAACTATTTTTTGTGGTATGCCGGTTCCATTGTCTGATACAATAATTTCAATACAGTCATTCAATTTCCTGGTGCTGACTTTCACAACAGGAGAATAGGCTTCGGTTGATTGCCCATCATCCTTTTTTTCGATTGTGCTTCGCTCAGTTTCAGCACTTCGGCTTCGCTCAGTGCAAGCATAGAAGGCGTTGTTAAACAAATTTTGAAGTACTCGGCCGATATCCTGTGGGACGATATTGATCTTGCCAACAGAAGTATCAAAACCTGATTCCAACTTTATGGAGAAATTTTGGTCTTCCGATTCGCTCTTTGCTTTTAAACCATGATAGCTTAGCCGTAAATATTCATCGCAGAGTGCATTGATATCAGTCAACTCTTTTTTCCCACTACTGGTTCTTGAGTGTTGCAACATACCCTTTACTATTTCACCGGCACGTTTGCCATGATGATTGATTTTTCCTTCATTGGCAACAATATCTTTCATCAATTCTTTTACTTCTTCATTATTCCCCACTTCCATTTCCTCTTGCATTTCCTGAAGCAGTTCCCGGTTGATATCAGAAAAATTGTTGACGAAGTTGAGCGGGTTTTGAATCTCATGTGCAATGCCGGTTGTCAATTCACCAAGAGATGCCATTTTTTCGGATTGTATCAAAAGTTTTTGGGTAGCCTTCAATTCTTCAAGTGATTGTTGCAATGCTTTGGTGCGGTGTTCCACTTTCAATTCAAGAATACGGTTTTTTCTTTTCAGATTCCGGGAGCGATAATTAATGAATCCCCAAATGGCTATTGCGATAAGGATTACATAGGTAGAATAAGCCCACCATGTTTTCCACCAGGGCGGAAGTATTATGATGGCAATACTTTTTTCGCTCCAGGCATTATTGGCATTCACAGCTCTCACAGTAAAAAGAAATTGTCCCGGAGGCAGCCTGAAAAATGTAGCTTCCTGGTGTGTGCCTACTTCATGCCACACATCATCATAATTTTTCATCTGGTAGAAATAGTGTACCTCACCCTGGCTCTTGAAATGAAGCGCATGAAATCGAAAGGAAAATGAATTTTGATTGTATTGTAATCGAATCTCCTCTGTCTCTGATACGGGTTTGCTGAGCGGACTTTCTTTGCCTGGAACCACCACCTTGTCATGTAATGAAAATTCTGTAATCAGGAGTTGAGGGAAGTTGATTTGCTTGCTCAACAACTCCGGTTCGATGGTATAATAGCCACCCTGGTCTCCAAGGAGTAAATTTCCATCTTTCGTTTTGATGCCAAACACAGCAAGGAAATTATTTGTGTGTACACCATAATCTGCTCCGAACTCAAATAACCGGTTGCGCTGTTGGTTGATCCGGTAAATCGAATTGCTGGTGGCTACCCACAGGTTCTTGTCATTGTCTTCCATTACGCTCAGTACACCTCCGATGCTGTCTTGTGAACCTGGGTCGACATACCGGAAAAATTTATTGACACCCGCATTATAGGAATACAAGCCGTCTGAAGCACCTGCCCAAAGCGTTCCTGTGTGATCTACGAGCAGGCTTTTTATCGTTGAATTGGTAAGATAGTGCTTCCAGCTTTTTCCATCATTCATAAGCTTGTTAAGCCCGCGAAGCGTTCCGGCCCAAAGATGATCCTGGTATTCAAGGATATTCAATACCAGTTGATTGCTCAGGCTGCTGCTATCATCTGTATAAGATTTGTAGTGGATGAAATGTTCAGCGCCGGGGCGCATTTTATCAAGCCCACCCTGCGTAGCCACCCAAAGATTTTTTTGATGATCGCTGTATAAAAAGAGGAGATAATCATTGCTCAGGCTTGTCGCATCGTTTGCGTTATGACGGAAGTGTTTGAAGCTTTGGTTTCCGGGATTAAACAGGTCCAGGCCGGCGCCGTTTGTTCCAATCCATAATTGCCCATTCTCACCCGGGGCAATGGTGTTGACTCCGTCAATGCCAATGCTGTTGGGGTTTGCCGGATCGTGCACCCATATTTTCTGCCCGCCATTTGTACTTTGATGTACCAGTCCGTTGTCGGTGGCGATCCATAACGAACCATCAGGTTCCTGGTAAAAAGAATTGGCGCTTTGTTGCTTTATAGGAATGTAGGAAATGTTCTTCTTCAGCGCATTGAAATAATATAAGTTTCCCGATGATGTTGCCAGCCAAAATAGTCCGTCGGGAGTTGAGAAGGATGTTGATGCCTGGGTAGTTAAGGAATCGCCCACCGGTCCGGGGGTGATGTTGATTTGATTGTTTTGTACATCTCTGCTGTAGTGGGTTGTTTTTTCGGCATTGGGATCATAGCGATTGATGCCACAGGCATAAGCGCCAATCCATAAAGCTCCGGATGCATCTTCCCTGATGACCGTAAGGGGATTGTCAAATGTATTGTACGGAGGAGGGGGGCTTAGCTTTTCCGGGTGTGCCGGGTCGTATTCATAATGTGTGAACGATCCGGTTTGAGGGTCTAAGGTTTGAAGTTTTGAGCCTAAGTTGCCCACCCAAAGTCTGTTCTGATGGTCGCTGTAAAGTGCGGTCACGAAGTTGTTGCTGATACTTGTCGCCTTAGCGGGATCATGCAGGTAATGAGTGAAGGTTCCATTTGCAGTGTTCAGCAGATTGAGTCCGCCACCATAAGTGCCTATCCACAGACTTCCATTTTTTCCGGAGTACAGCACTTTTATGTAATTGTGACTAAGTCCATTTGCTGCTCCTTTGCGGTGCAGGTACCGGGTGCATTTTCCGGTTTTTACATCGAGTAAATTCAGCCCTTCAGAAGTGCCTACCCAGATTTTTCCCGGAGGGCCTTCAATGATAGCGGTTACAAAATCACCGGACAATGAAGCATTGCCGGGATCCTTATGACGGTAATGTGTAAACGTTTTCGATTCCGGATCAAACCGATCCAACCCCGCTCCCCAGGTGCCAATCCATATCTTCCCCGAAGTGTCTGTGTACAATGCCTGGACTGAATTGTCTGCTAATGAATTACTATCCTTCGGATCGTTCATGTAAGAAACCACATCCGAGCCATTGTAACAATGTAAACCTCCTGCACCGAGTGCAACATTGCACCCAAACCACACATATCCATTCCCATCTACTGTGAGTGAGGTGATGCTGCCGAATGTATTTTTTACATTGAGTACATGAATGAACTCCGGTTGCTGGCCTTGTACGTTCCATGTACTAAACGTAAAACAGATGCAACCAATGAAAAGAACAAAATTTCTCATTGCACAACTAAGTATAATTTAACCGACCGTTTTATCTCCAGTCTTAATTGCCGGAAGTGCAATTCTATTCCTTACGATGCTATTAGATCAATCAGTATTCCCATTGAATGCTGTTGCCTGTTTTATCCATCGATCGACACGAACACACTTAAAATGAATGCGTGTCGACATCCTTTATAAATTGTATTACTCCATCCATGAATACTTTCTGATCGTCCCACATCGCCAGATGGCTGCCATTGGGGCAATAGAGGTAGCGGCCTTTTTGAACAGATGTACTCTGCGCTTCCATTGCCTGAGGATCCATGGTGTCGTATTTGGCGCCGATCATTAGAGTAGGGATGGCAATTTCTTTGAGCCGGTCTTTGATATCCCAATTGGCCAGCCTACCTGATATGCCAAATTCACTGGGCCCCTGCATCAAAGTATAAATTTCATTGTTCGCATGTTTCAGTGATCGGTTTAATGCATCCGGCCATTCTTTTAATCTGCAGATATGCTCGTTGTAGTAATTCGGTATCAGCAATTCCATATACCTGGGATTATTAAAGTCCTTTTTAGCTTCAAGTGCTCTGATCTCCTTCAATGTTTCCGGATCCATTTGTTTGGCCAGCACTTCATCGGCATACTTCCCATATTCAGGAGCGCTTGCCACCATATTAGCCACCAGCAAACCTTTCAGGTGTTGCTGGTATTTCAATGCATATTCCATTGCGAGAATCCCTCCCCATGAATTTCCCAGCACATAGAAATTCGAGCTGTCTGCACCAATGGCTTTACGCACCTGCTCCACCTCATCTACAAACCGTGGAATTGTCCACAGGCTGCTGTCTTTGGGCTGGTCACTATAGTAAGAACCTAACTGGTCGTATTCATAAAATTCAAATCCTTCTCTTTGGAAAAAAGTTTCAAAACATTCCATGTATTCATGGGTCATGGCAGGGCCGCCGTGCAGCAACAGAATTTTTATTTTTGGATTATTGCCAAAGCGCTTTGTCCACACTTTGAATTCACCTGCAGGAGTATTGATGGGAATTAATTTCACTCCTGCTCCTTCAATGGAATCTCCATAATCAAAATAATGGGATAGCGTATTGGAAGAAGTAGATGCAGGTTGGTTGCAGCGTGAAAAAACAATCCACGTGACCAGGAGCAACAAGAATTTTATCACCCCGGATATTCTAAATGAATTTCTCATATAAAATGATTTAAGAATAAACTGATACCAGTTTTGATTCTGAATACGGGTGATCTTCATTCGATGACAGGATAAAGGTAACAACTGCAAACAACTGCCACAGATTTTTTTTGATGGGGATAATCCCCTTGTTGATAGAGTAAAGTAAAAGTGTAAAACGGAAGAATCAATGTAGTTCAGGACGAACACGCTGTTCTATTGTGTAAACAGGGAATATTTTTATCAAATAAGAGAAAAGCAGGTGCAGGAATACCGAAGGATATCCAGCCTCAGTCTGAAAGTCATGGTACGATGATTCGCAGCAATGAATGATTACAATGGAATATTGCCATGTTTCCTTTCCGGCAATACTACTTTTTTATTTTCCAGAAGTGCAAAAGTTTTTAAGAGTTTCCTCCTCGTTTCCCTGGGAGATATCACTTCATCAATAAACCCTCGCCGGGTTGCTTCAAATGGAGTTGCAAATTTTTCAGCATATTCTTTTTCTTTCTCGGCCAATTTTTGGTCGGAGTTTTCAGCTTCGGCAATTTCTTTTTTGAATATAATTTCACTCGCACCTTTGGCTCCCATCACAGCGATCTCTGCGGTAGGCCATGCATAGTTCATATCCGCGCCAATGTGTTTTGAATTCATCACATCATAAGCGCCACCATAGGCCTTGCGCGTGATGACCGTAATACGCGGAACAGTTGCTTCGCTCAGTGCATAAAGTAGTTTGGCGCCATTCAGTATGATGCCATTCCACTCCTGGTCTGTACCAGGAAGGAAACCGGGAACATCGACGAGTACCAGTAACGGGATATTGAATGCATCGCAAAACCGCGTAAACCTTGCACCCTTTTTCGAACTATTCACATCCAGTACGCCTGCAAGACTCATGGGTTGATTGGCAACAATACCAATACTTCGCCCTCCAAGCCGTGCAAAGCCTACAATGATATTGGTGGCAAAATCTTCATGTACTTCTAAGAATGAATCAGCATCAATAATTTCCCGGATCACCAACTTCATATCATACGGTTTGTTGGGCGTGTCCGGAATGATGTCTTCTAATGCATCCCTGTATTCTTCTTCTGGAGTGAAGGCGAGTGACGCAGGCGCTGACTGATTGTTTTGCGGCAGATAACTGAGTAGCTTTTTCACCTGCTCGAGGCATGCCATATCGTTAGGAGCCGTGAAATGTGTAACACCGGATTTCACCGCATGCGTTTCTGCACCACCTAATTCTTCAGAAGTTACCGTTTCATTGGTTACCGTTCTTACAACATTCGGTCCTGTTACAAACATATAGCTGGTATGCTGCACCATCAGTGTAAAATCAGTCATGGCCGGGGAATACACAGCGCCACCCGCACAAGGCCCCATAATAGCAGAGATCTGCGGAATTACTCCGGAGGCTTGCACATTCCTGTAAAAAATATCTGCATAGCCACCGAGCGATCGTACGCCTTCCTGTATGCGGGCACCACCTGAATCATTCAGGCCGATCAACGGTACTCCTACCTTCACTGCGAGGTCCATGATCTTGCAGATTTTCTCTGCATGCGTCTCAGAAAGTGAACCTCCGAATACCGTAAAGTCCTGGGCAAAAATATAAACTGGCCGGCCATTGACAGTACCATAACCGGTTACGACGCCATCTCCATAAAACACCTGGTGTTCCATTCCGAAATCTGCAGTACGATGTGTAACCAGCATTCCCATCTCTTCGAAAGAACCTTCATCAAGAAGATAAGCAATGCGCTCTCTTGCTGTAAGTTTTTTCTTGCCATGCTGACTTTTGATGCGCGCTTCGCCACCACCCAATAGTGCTTTATTGATTTTTTCTTTTAATTGTTTTCTTACATCGCTCATGAGATGATTAAATTTTTATGAATGCACCGGTAATCTTAATTTATTTCTTTCCTGCAAGTGGAGGTGCAGCGCCAGCCGGGCAGCCAGCAATGCTTCATTCTTGTGTAATGAATCTGCAATTTCTTTTGTGAAATGGGTTGGAATAAATGCTGTGGTGAAATGACCCGACACAAAATCCGGATCCTTGCAAACAAATCGCCCAAACGGCAATGTAGTGGCTACACCTTCAATAATATATTCATCGATGGCCTGTATCAGATTCTGAATAGCTTCTGTACGATCATTGCCGCAGGCAATCAATTTAGCCAATAATGAATCGTAATAAATGGATACTTCAGAGCCTTCATTTACACCATCATCGAGACGTACATTTTTTCCGGACGGTCGTTGATAGCGGACTATCTTTCCTGTATCAGGGCTAAAATTGTTCCA
>JBDHYH010000104.1:0-13718 GCA_039811325.1 Chitinophagaceae bacterium
TGTTCGTTTATCGTTGTTCGTTTATCGTTGTTCGTTTATCGTTGTTCGTTTATCGTTGTTCGTTTATCGTTGTTCGTCCGCCGCGGCGGATCGTTGTTCGTTTATCGTTGTTCGTTTATCGTTATTCGTTTATTGTTGCTCGTCCGCCGCGGCGGATCGTTGTTCGTAGTGTTGCTGAACCTGTCAGACGACGCCAGGGCTTGTCTGACTCAGACCGAAGCGTCTGAGTTTTGAATACTGACCGAAGCGTCAGTACCGAAGCATGATTGCTGAATTTCCCAGACGAAGCCTGGGTTTGTCTGACGCTGATCAAGTCCTTTGGGTTAGAGTGTGAATTTCTGTTTTCAACTGGGGTGACTCTTAGTGGACACCGGAGATATATACATTAGAAACATTCAACAATTCGTTTTACTTAACTACTTCTATTAATTTATTACACACCAACTTCCTGACAAGAATGGTCTCTCTATAATGTAACCGTCCACTTATTCACTTCTCTCTCCGCGGTGGATCACTTATCACACATTCCAACTTCCTCAATTATCAATTAACCATTATCAATTATCAATTATCAATTAATCACCATCCTCCACTGGCACCACCTCCACCACCACTTCCTCCACCGAAGCCACCGAAACCTCCACCGCCAAATCCTCCACCACCGAATCCACCACCGCCAAAACCACCGCCTCCACTACCTCCGCGACCCATCATATTGCCCATCAGGAACCACGGCAATGCATCTAAAAAACTACGTGAGCCTCTGCGGCTCATGTACTGTCCACCACCTCCGCCACCACCCTTCCTGCTCAGAAAGATCACCATGATAATAATGAAGATGATCAGGAAAACAATACCTGCACCACTCCCACCTTCAGAATCCTTTGATTTTGGTTCGGCCTTGTATTCACCAGCGGCTGCCTTAATGATGGCATCCACTGCACGATCTAACCCACCGTAATAATCACCATTTTTAAAGTTGGGAATCATCTCATCATCGATGATGTGCTTGGCGGTAATATCCGGCAAAACGCCTTCCATACCATATCCTGTTTCAATGCGGGCACGCCTTTCATTCTTGGCAATAAGAACAACAACCCCGTTATTTTTTCCTTTGACACCCACACCCCAGTCTCTGAGGTATTTTAATGCCACCTCAGCTATATCATACCCGCCCAGATCATTGACAGTTATGATTACAATGGCAGAAGATGTGGAATCATTATAAGCCCTTAATTTTTGCTCGAGTGCATCTTTCTGAAATGGTTCCAGCAAGTGTGCAAAATCATTGACAGCCTGTGGTGGGTTAGGTTTTGCCTGAATGATCTGAGCATGACTGACCCACACAAAAGAAAATGAAAGCAGGATTAATATGATTTTCTTCATGGAGTCAGTTTCTAATTACCAAATATGATATCATCAGGTAATTCATTTTTATCGGTATCCTTCTGATAGGGAAAATGAGAATGGAGTGCATTTCCAATTTCAGTGATGGAATGGCAAATGCCACTTACGAGGTTTTCAGATTTTATCTTGCCAATAGCATGATCCAATGTATCTCTCCAGTATTGTACACCAGTTGCTTTGTGAATACCTTCATCTGCGTAAATCGCAATTTGGTGATCATCAGCAGCGAGATAAAACAGGACACCGTTTCTCAGTTCCGTCTTTTCCATTTCGAGATTGTCGAATAATTGTTTTGCCCTATCGATAGCATCCACATATTTGCAACGCCGTTCAATAAACACACGGATTTCTCCACTGGTTTTTTGTTCTGCTTCGCGAATAGCAGCCACTACCGCCTGAGATTCTGACTCAGTAAAAATGGATTTCTTTTTCCCGAACAAACTCATTTATTTAATATTAAACTCCACATCAGGAGCTTTTTCACTGCCCGGATCTGCTTTGTAGAATGCCTTCTCGTGGAATCCGAAAATGCCGGCAAAAATATTACCAGGAAATCTTTTTACTGTCAGGTTATAGCTCTGAACTGCTGCATTATAATCCTGCCGTGCTACATTAATTCGGTTTTCAGTTCCTTCTATCTGTGCCTGGAAATCCTGGAATGACTTTGTTGTTTTCAAGTCGGGATAAGCCTCAGCTACTGCAAGCAAGCGTCCGAATGCACTTTGCAAACCAGCCTGCGCATTTTGGTATTGTTGCAAACTCTCCGGATTGTCAGTATTCACAGTTACCTGGGTCGCCTTAGCCCTGGCATCCATCACTTCTTTCAAAGTGCTCTTCTCAAAGTTGGCAGAACCTTCAATCGTTTTGATTACACTGTTGTACAGATCGGTTCTTCGCTGGTAATTGGTTTCCACATTACTCCATTTGGTTTTAACGCCCTGGTCGGCCGTTATCATTCCATTATACTTGCCACAACCCCAGAAGCCGAGGATTACGATGATTCCCAGGATGATTAAGAGTGTCTTATTACTTTTCATATTGTATTTCTGTTAATGATGAAGTCGCTAAGATAAATTATTTAAGAAACTGAGACCATTTTTTTGGTGAATGGTCTTATTCATTTATGGCTGCTATTCCAGGCAATGTTTTGCCTTCAAAGTATTCCAGCAATGCCCCCCCTCCTGTTGATACATAGCTGACACGTTCTGCTAATCCAAATTGATTGACAGCAGCCACGCTGTCTCCACCACCGACCAGACTGTAAGCGCCACTGTCCGTTGCTTTGGCGACTGCCTCTGCTATTGCCTTTGTTCCGGCCTGGAAAGATTTCATTTCAAAAACACCCATTGGCCCATTCCACAATATCGTCTTGCTTTGAAGTATCGCATCAGAAAATTCCGCAATCGCATCCGGTCCAATATCCAATCCCATCCAACCTTCGGGTATCTGATCATTCGATACCGTTTTCGTGTGTGCATTATTGTCAAATGCATCAGCAATTATGCTGTCTGACGCTAGCAGTAATTGCACATTCTTTTCTTTTGCCCTTTTAATGATATCGAGTGCAAGTGGCAATTTATCTTCTTCGCACAGGCTTTTGCCTACATCATTGCCCTGGCTCTTGAGAAAAGTGTACGTCATGCCACCACCAATAATAATTTTATCTGCCTTGTTCAGCAGGTTTTCGATGATCTCAATTTTATCGCTCACCTTGGCGCCACCGAGAATGGCAGTAAAAGGTTTTTCTGAATGATGCAACACTCTCTCTGCATTGGATACTTCAGCATTCATCAGCAGGCCAAACATCCTTCTCTCTTTCGGAAAAAATTGTGCAATGACTGCTGTAGATGCATGGGCACGGTGAGCCGTACCGAAAGCATCATTGACATATACACTGCCAAGCGTACTCAATTGCTTCGCAAAGTCGAGATTTCCTTTCTCCTCTTCCGGATGAAATCGCAGGTTCTCCAGCATCAATACTTCACCGGGTTTTAGTGCATCGGCTTTTTGCTTCGCCTCGTCACCAACACAATCAGCAGCAAATTCAATTTGCACTCCTGGTAGCAATTCCTCCAGGTGAGGAACAATTTGCTTTAGTGAATACTTAGCCTCCGGGCCAGCCTTTGGCCTGCCTAAATGCGACATCAGAATTACACTCCCACCCTCGTCCAATATTTTTTTAATGGTTGGTAAGGCGGCACGCATACGGGTATCATCCGTAACCCGGCCATCCTTAAGCGGTACATTGAAATCAACGCGGATCAATGCCTTTTGCCCGGAAAAATTGAAATCAGAAAATTTGCTCATTGAAATTTTTCGCCAAAAATAGAGAAAGAAAAAAGGACTGAACTAAAATAAAGAGCAACCTATTGATGTTAAGTACAAAACAGCATCCGGTTCCTGTTGAAAAATAAATCCCTATATTCATCCTGCCATTTCTGATTCAAACAGGACTACTTAATGATCATTTTGAAAATTCTATTCTTCTTATTCACTATTTCATTTTCATCTGCACTCACTGCCCAGGTAGTGCTATCAGGAGTTGCAAAAAATTATTCAGACCCCTATTTTTATATCAGTCAGCCCGGAGGGTTCGAAAACACGACAAGGTCATGGCGTGATACAAGAATTAAAGTTACGATCAACAGTAACCACCACTTCAAAGTGACAATACCAGAGCCAGGTATTGGTAGCTGGATGCTGGAAAATAAAACAGGGAACCAGGTTTTTGACCTGGTGAGTGGCGAAGCAATCAATATTGTGGCAGATTTTTCACAGAAATACCCATTGACTGCGGTTGGTAAAAATGCAGATGACTTCAATTACACCAACTACACTTTCGCAAAAATCGTTTCATTTTATAATGAAGATTTTATCAACAAAACAAGAGGTGATAACGTTGACTCTGTTTTGAAATGCCGGAAGACCCTGACGGATTTTAAAATGAAACTTCTGAATGAATACAAAAACAAACACAAGATTTCAGACCGATACTACCGCTGGCTTGTTTCTGATTACACTTACGAACCTTACGAAAGAACAATGGCCGAGAACTACCTCGGCAGCGATTCTGTTGGCATCATCACACTCACTAAGTTAATGTCTCGGGGTATTAATGATGAGTACGCAGCCATGAACACAGCAGGATATAACGACCTGGTTGATTTTTACATCCGGAACTTAGCCAGGGAAAAATACAATGGGACTGCCTCAGCAAGTGATCTTTTCAATTTTGTTGCCAATAACGATATCATCAAAGGAAACACAAAGAATGTCTTTCTCACTCGGATCATGTACTCACTCAGGACTTCTCCTTCAGATAAATACAATCCAATATTAAGAAAATACAACAGCATCGTATCCAACACACAGATGAAACGGATGATAAGCATAGCACGTAGTGAATATAGTACCGCTTCCGTTCCGGGTGCGGCATACACCAATGCAAAATCTATCCGGGAGATTTTGGACAAATACAAAGGGAAAGTAATCTATGTGGACTTTTGGGCCAGTTGGTGTGTACCATGCAGGGCTGAAATGCCCTATGCCGCAGCATTAAAAGAAAGGCTCAAAGGAAAAAATGTAGTGTTTCTGTACCTGGGTTATGACGACAAACCTGCTGCATGGCTAAAAGCACGTAAACAACTTCAGATAGAAGGAGCACACTATCTCCTCACTGACAAACTTGTAAAAGAGGCAAATGAATTTTTCGGAATAAAAGGAATACCACACCATGCTATCGTCAACAAAGAAGGCAAGGTCATTAATAAAAAGGCCGGACACCCTATGGATGTTTATAACCAATTATTATGGCTTTCGGGAAAATGATCCATTCCTTCTTTAGCATCTGAAAACAGAAATCGTATATACATTCCTGTAGTACAACCTATTTCACTTCATTGCCCATATAAGGATCAGTAAAACCTTCCTTACCATTCTCTACCCTGCCTGCGTAGCGTTTTGAATATGCAGCATTTCCTTTGACGCGAATTGTAAAATCATACCAGCCAAAACTTTTCTGCAGATCCAATACAATTTCATCTTCATCACCACCGGAAATACGTTTCCTGATCGGTTTGTTCTTGTAACTATTATCAATGATTTCGATCAAGGCAGGTGCAGAAGAAGGGTTTTTTATTTTCAATTCTACATTTCCTGTCAGAATATTCTTAGAAAGCCTGCTCTTTTGATAATCACACACTACCAGAATTTCAGGATCATTACTATTGCCGGCGAACTGCCGGAAAAATCCATTAGGCCCATACACTCTGAGATGGTATCCATCTTCTTTAAAATTACTCAAAGCCCAGTTATCTGATAGTTTGTCACCGGCTTTTACAGCATAATGCCAGACGCGCACAGGTTCAAAAATTTTGT
Source organism: Chitinophagaceae bacterium (assembly GCA_039811325.1). Lineage (GTDB taxonomy): Bacteria > Bacteroidota > Bacteroidia > Chitinophagales > Chitinophagaceae > Ginsengibacter. The sequence goes on from JBDHYH010000104.1 coordinate 5,785, forward strand.
TCTCCGTAGTTTCACTTTCCATCGTTGCATATTCACCGGGTGCATACACGATAAATGGAGAACCTGCCGCATCTTTTCCAAACACATTGTTACCAGCCTGCATGGTAAGCTCGAATGATTTTTTATCAGCACCTAATCTGCCTTCCACATAAAGTTGATATGGGAGCGGACGTGAAGGCTTGACACCATCCTCCTGCAAGCCCAATGCGCAGGAACCTTCTTTATTGATGCGACTTATCTCTTCTGCAGATAACTTTTTAAAATTGGATGGCTCTTCTTTAAACTTTGCATTGTAAATTTTTTCTACAAAGGGATCTCTCGAAAGAAAAAATGACAATTTTTCTTTTTCCTTTCCATCGTAGCGGGTGAAGGCTGAAGTAAGATTGCCGCACACTACCCTTCGCCATTCACTGATGTTTTCTTCCCTGATATTCTTTTTAAATTTCTCGTTCAGAAAACCTTCAAGAAACTGCAGCATTGAAGTGGCATCAAAAACCTGTGAACAAATCTTTCCACCCCTGCTCCAGGGCGAAGCAATGATCATCGGAACTCTGAAACCCAACCCTATCGGGCCACCCCGCGCTTCCTTCTTATGGATACCTTCAGCCAATTCCATTTCACGCCTGGTATATTCCACACCCGATACATTCACACCCGCAGAACATTTGCCTGTACGAGGATCTTTGGGATCAGGAGCCACAAAAGGAGGCACATGATCGAAGTAACCATCATTCTCATCATAGGTCAGAATGAAAATTGTTTTCTTCCACACTTCAGGATTTTTGGTAAGTATATCCAGAATCTCCGAAGTAAGCCATGCACCGTACCACGGAGCGCTGGGATGATCAGAGAGATTTTGAGAAGGTACCAGCCATGATACTGTCGGCAGGTTTCCCGAATCAACATCTTTTCTAAACTGGTAAAGAACATCGCCTTTGGGTACCATCAATTTTCTTTCCTTACCTCCCTCATCATATTTCAAATCCTCGAGTGTGTGATAATCCGTATCATCGGCATTTGTCGTAAATGCTCTCTCGTAAAGTTCTTTCTGGTAAGCAGTTAGTTTTTCAAAATTTTCTTTGGTCCATTGTCCTAATTCATCTTTTGCATCCTGCAAAACTTCTTTTTTCTTTTCAATATCAGACTTCAACTTTTCATAATTGTCTTCTACCGGATCAGTAGCGCCTAACTTGTCCTGCAATTTGCTGATTTCATCCGGGAGCGATTGCACCCTGTCCCTTAAACTCTGTACATATCGCTCAGAAAAACGAACATTGTATTGTGTAAAATTTTCCAACAGGTTACATCCGAAATTGGAAAGCCACGCACGTTCTTCACCTTTGAACCCACCACCCGCAGTCAGATCATTCTGATACACCTTCCATGAGATCCCATTTTCCTGTAATCTCTCAGGAAAAACTTTCCAATTCCCTTCTCCCCACGGGATCACATTCCGGATATAAGCTTTAGTATCTCCTGATTTCTCACCCCGAATGGTGCCGCCCCACATGTACAAACGATTTGGCCAGGTACTCGACATCACTGAACAAAAATGCTGGTCGCACAAGGTGAAAGCATCAGCCATTGCAAAATTGAATGGAATGTCATCACGTGTGTAATGCCCCATCGTCAATGGCATATCTGCATATTTTTTATTTCCTGACCTTTTGGCCTCAAGCCATTGATCATACTTGCCCTCATTATTGGCATCCACCTGGCTTGATCGCGAATGGGGAACTGATCCCATCCAGGTGATTTTAGTATCCTTAATATCGAAACGAAATGGGGCATAGGTATCACCTGCCTTGTTCGATTGTAGCCAAACGAGATTTTTATCCGGCAAGGTGATCGCTCGTGGATCATTGTATCCACGCACACCACGCATGGTACCAAAGCAATGATCAAAAGCACGGTTCTCCTGCATGAGAATGACAACGTGTTCTGCATCAAGATACGTACTTCCCGTTTCGGGATCGATGGCAAGCGCACGTTTGATAGAAGCAGGCACAGCGCCTGATATTCCTGATGCTGCTGAGACTAATGCAATTTTCTTCAAAAACTCTCTCCTGGAATCCATTTGAAAACTATTTTTATTTTTAAACAAAAGATGGTGGCGTTAATTCACATCCCTGTGCAGGCCATAGGAATTTACGACACAAGGTAATTTGTTTTTGGATTCATCATCCTGTCCGTGGCATACATCACTGATTTTCGCAAGGTTGCCCTCAGGCCGTGGTGAACTTAATTTGTAAAATCAATTCAGAAAAGAAGCTACCTCCTTTTTTTCAATTATTAACGACCTCTTCTATCTTTAGCAGCAGAAAATCAGGAAACGTTCTCTGTCTAATTTGTTCTTGTTGAAATTTATCTTATGCCAATGCTGCATTGCTTGCCGGAGGCAATAAATATCCTTTAGCCAATGATAAAAACGAATCTATTTGGTTTTGCTTCCACGATTCATCACGCCCCAATTCTTTCATCATGATCTCCGCCACTTTTGGTGCAGCTGCAATGGCTGCACGGGCATCAAAAAACAAAAGCCGGGTACGCCTTGCCAACACATCTTCCACTGTTCTTGCCATTTCATTTCTCACTGCCCATACTACCTGGGCAGCATTGATGGGAATTCCGGGAATCAGTGTGAGCTTCCAATCAGGATGTTCTTCTACCAGCAACTCGAGTAATGGTTCGTCAGCACCATAAAAACTCAGTCCACTCCCGGAATTATCCTTCGTGTAACCATGAATGTGAAAATCCATAGTTACACATTTCTGAAACGCAAGCATGCGTTTGCTGATTATTTTATCTAATGTATCCTCAGCCATTCTTCGATAAGTAGTCCACTTGCCACCTATCACTGACACGAGACCGCTATCTGAAATAACAACCTTATGGCTTCTCGAAATTTCCTTTGTCTTTTCTGTGCCTTCTTCCGTAGCTGCCAGTGGTCTGAGTCCGGCAAATACACTCAATACATCCAAACGTGAGGGTTGCCGTGACAAATAGCTACCTGCATTTTGCAGGATAAACTCCACCTCACTATCGAGCGCCCTCGGCTCTAAAGAGTGGCTTTCAAGAGGTGTATCTGTAGTGCCTACCAGCACTTTGCCATGCCACGGAATCGCAAACAGCACCCTGCCATCGCTTGTTTTAGGAATCATTATGGCATCTTCACTTTGAAGAAATGATTTACCCAAAACCAGGTGTACACCCTGGCTCGGACGAATAATAGGTCTTACTTCGGGTGCATCCATCTGCAATATCTCATCAGCAAAAACTCCTGTGGCATTGATCACTACTTCTGCATCTACTTCATAATCATTGCCGGTTTCCATATCAGAAATAATAGCACCGCAATTTTTTTTGCCTTCCTTCTTCAAGGAAGTAACCTTACAATAATTGAGAACGGTTGCATTATTATCGACAGCCGTTTGTGCCAGGTTGATGGCAAGCCGCGCATCGTCAAAAGCACCGTCATGATATACGACACCACACTTTAATCCTTCACCTTTGATAGCAGGAATTCTTCTCAACACTTCTTTCCTGCCCATCCATTTTGATTTTCCTAAACTCAACCTCCACGACAGCCAGTCGTACAATTTCAGTCCGACAGCATAAAATAGGCCACTGAACCAGGTATAACATGGTATAATAAACGATTCATTCTTCGTAAGGTGCGGTGCATTCTTTAACAACAGTCCCCGCTCTTTCAATGCCTCCATCACAAGCCTGATATTGCCCTGTGCGAGATAGCGTACGCCACCGTGCACCAGTTTGGTACTTCGGCTGGAAGTGCCTTTGGAAAAATCTTCCTGCTCCACAAGTAATGTTTTGTACCCACGAGTAGCAGCATCAACAGCAATTCCAAGACCCGTAGCTCCACCACCGATGATCAGAATATCCCAAACGATTTTGCTCTCAAGGTCATTGATCAGTTGCTCTCTGACAAATGGTTTCATCCCGCAAAATTATCCATAACAAAATTTCCATCAAAGCCGGTCATCCCTTACATCAGCATTTTCAAAAATTATTCTTTGAGCATACAATACTGATTGTTTATATTTAAAAATTATTTTACCGGGAATTGATTTTCCCAAAAACAGAAAAAAAATTTTCGGGAGACAGGATAATTTGAACTTTTACCAAAAAAAATATTGCCTCATTCAAAACCGACCTGATGAAGGAATTTATTCTAACCCTTGACCAGGGTACCACCTCTTCCAGAGCTATTCTCTTTGATAAAAATGGAAAGATCGCATCACTGGCACAAAAAGAATTTCAACAGATATATCCACAACCGGGATGGGTAGAACATGACCCAATGGAGATATGGTCTTCGCAGGCTTCAGTGATCACCGAAGCGATATTGAAGGAAAATTTTACAGCCGGAAACATAGCGGCCATCGGCATTACCAACCAGAGAGAGACTACAATTGTTTGGGATATCGAAACAGGACAACCTGTCTATAATGCTATCGTGTGGCAGGATAGAAGAACCTCGCAATATTGTGACGAACTGAAACAAAAAGGCCATGCCGCGATGATCCAGAAAAAGACCGGCCTGGTACTGGATGCTTATTTCTCTGCAACAAAGGTCCGGTGGATATTGAATCATGTAGATGGTGCCAGAAAGAAAGCTGAAGAAGGAAAACTGGCATTTGGAACCGTTGACTCATGGCTCATCTGGAACCTGACAGGTGGCTCTCTTCACATCACCGATGTCAGCAATGCATCACGCACCATGCTCCTCAACATCAACACGCTGGCATGGGATCAGGAACTGCTCGATCTTTTTGAAATTCCTGCGTCGATGTTGCCTGAAGTAAAATCATCCAGTGAGATATATGGTGAAACATCAGGGCAATTGTTAGGCACTAAGGTTCCTATTGCAGGTATTGCAGGAGACCAGCAGTCTGCCTTGTTCGGTCATGTATGTATCAATCCCGGCATGGTAAAGAATACTTATGGTACCGGATGTTTTATGCTGATGAATATCGGCGATAAACCGATGGTTTCAAAAAATAAACTCATCACTACTGTAGCATGGAAAATTGGCGACCGGGTTCAATATGCATTAGAAGGAAGTATTTTCATAGCAGGCGCAGTGGTACAATGGTTGAGAGATGAATTAAAAATTATTTCCTCTGCTCCTGAAATTGAAGAACTCGCTTCAAAAGTGAAAGACAGTGGTGGTGTGTATATGGTTCCGGCATTTGCAGGACTTGGCGCACCTCATTGGAATCAATACGCAAGAGGAACTATTTTTGGTATCACACGTGGTACCAATAGAAATCATATTTGCCGTGCTGCGTTGGAGAGTATTGCCTTCCAATTAATGGAAGTGTTGAAAGCAATGGAATCAGATTCCGGTATTGAGATCAAAGAATTAAGAGTAGATGGTGGCGCCACGCAGAACCAATTGCTGCTACAATTCCAGGCAGACATTTTGAAAACGACTGTAGTGAAACCGGAGGTGACTGAAGTTACAGCTATTGGCGCTGCCTATCTCGCCGGGCTGGCTACGGGATTTTGGAGCAGCATTGAGGAGATACAACAGCAATGGAAAATCAACCAACGCTTTGAACCGAATAGTGAAGACAGAACAGACCTGATCAGCGAATGGCACAGAGCAGTGAACGCAGTGTTGCATTGGGTAGAAGAGAAATAGCGAAGAAGGTTGAGAGAGTTGAAAGGGTTGAGGGAATACCTTAATCCATTACCCAAAAAGAATAATTCATCCTGCAACAACAAACGCAAATCATAATTCAAAATCCATTTTGCCGGCGCAGAAATAATCAATAATCAATAATTCATAATTCACAATTTATCTCATGACTCCAGTAATCGCAGAATTCATAGCTACCATGATCCTTGTACTTTTAGGAAATGGTGTAGTAGCCAATGTAGTATTAAGTGGTACCAAAGGGAACGGAGGAGGATGGATCGTCATCACAACCGGATGGGCACTGGCAGTGTTTGCCGGTGTTGTTATCGCTGGCCCCTACAGTGGCGCCCACCTCAATCCTGCCGTAACAATTGGCCTTGCATTAGGTGGCAAATTTGCATGGGCAGATGTTCCGCTTTACATCGCTGCACAATTGACGGGCGCAATGCTTGGCGCTTTTCTTGTTTGGCTGATGTACAAAGATCACTTCGCTGCCACCCAAGATTCAAGGTTAAAAGCCGCATCATTTTATACCAACCCTGCCATTGAAAATCCGGTACGAAATACCATCAGTGAATTGCTCGGTACGTTCGTTTTGATTTTCGCAGTATTCTATTTTACCAATGCGGAGATCAGCGACAGTAAAGCGCCTATCGGGCTTGGCTCCATCGGTGCCATTCCGGTCGCTTTCATTGTTTGGGCCATCGGACTTTCTCTCGGAGGCACCACAGGCTATGCAATCAATCCGGCAAGGGACCTCGGCCCAAGAATTGTTTACAATTTGCTTCCTTTCAAAGACAGAAACCGTAACGACTGGAAGTATGCGTGGGTACCAATCGCCGGGCCAATCCTTGGCGCTATTGTAGCTGCAGGTTTGTTCTTATTACTCAGCAGATAACATACATCAGCATTCAAAACAAAATACTTTTTAGTGATGAGGTCCAACAACATGAAACCGGTTTTTCTTTGTTTACTGACTATTTTTTTATTTATTGTATCTACCGGTAATGCACAACCGGAAAAAGCTACTGCCTCTGTCGCCGGCATCATGCAAAAAAATCCTGTAGCAGGGATATCAGTGGTTGTAGTCAGCGATGGTAAATTGATCTACACTCATTCTTTCGGATATAAGAACCTCGAAAATAAAGTGCCACTGTCGGATGAATCTCTTTTTCGGATTGCCTCTATCTCAAAATCTTTTTCTGCCACGGCATTGATGCAATTGGTGCAACAGAAAAAAGTAAAGCTGAATGATGATGTGAGCAAGCTCGTTGGATTTCCTGTTCGTAATCCGAAGTATCCAAACACTGTTATCACTTTGAAGATGTTGCTATCTCATACATCAAGCATCAATGACAGTGAAGGGTACTTTACGCTGGACTCCATCGACCCATCGAAAAACCCTGACTGGCAAAAGTGCTATAACGATTACGCGCCCGGAAAAGGATACCAGTATTGTAATTACAACTTTAACCTTGCCGGTACAATTGTTGAAAAAATTTCGGGAGAAAGATTTGACCACTATATTGCTGACCATATACTCCGTCCACTGAACATCTATGGTGGTTTCAATGTAAATGATCTTGACTCATCATTGTTTGCTACCATCTATGAGTACAATGCCGATTCATCACTATTCACCGCTTCTCCTGCTGCTTATGCACCAAGAAAAACTGAAATCGAAAATTATGTGATGGGTTACAGTACACCCATTTTCTCCGCAGCCGGAGGCATGAAGATTTCCGCAACAGGGCTTGCACAGTACATGATGATGCATATCCATTACGGAAAACAGAACGGAGCAAGAATCATTTCAAGAAAGAGTGAACACATCATGCGAAAGTCAGTCAATAAAAAAGCCCGGTATGGGTTGGGGCTGCTTACTACCGAAAAACTGATTGCCGGAGAAACACTCATCGGGCACACCGGGGGCGCTTACGGATTATCAAGCGCCATGTTCTTTGAACCAAAAAAGAAATTCGGAATTGTTGTGATCAGTAATGGCCTTGCACAAGGATACACGGATGGATACAATACCATAATCAGAGAAGTTGTTCTTGCATTATATGATTCACTGATAAAAGAACAATAAGCACTTTATCATCTATTCAATACAGTTAGTACACCTGATTCATTATTGTCGGCAATTGATCCTTCTAATCCCGGATTGGTGAACAACTTCCTAAACTCTTTGTAATACTATAATGACATATTAAATAGACCAAAAAAAACCTGAAAAAATATACTGATATGAGCAGGTGGATATGAT
>JBDHYH010000105.1:0-13554 GCA_039811325.1 Chitinophagaceae bacterium
TTTCACAGTTACGAGATATATTACCACTCCCCACAACAAAAGTATTCCTATTTCGCTCCTTACATCCCAAAGAGATGCTCCTTCAAAGGCCACATCTCTCAAGGCTTCATTCAGGTGTGTCAATGGCATGATGCGTGCGATCCATTGCAACCAAACCGGGAAAACACTGATGCTAAAAAAGGTTCCTCCGATTAGAAACTGGGGAAGGGTAATGATATTGGCTATCGGTGGTATCGTACTTTCATTCTTTGCGATACTGCTTACGAGAAATCCGAATCCCATAAATACAAAAAGTCCGATAAAACTCAAGATCATCATGTTAATAAAAGTAACCGTCCCGTGAATAAGTGTAAATCCGAATAAATATTTTCCCAGGAGGATGATCACAAATGCCGTAAGTAACTGAAACAAAATCCGGCTGAGCATTTCACCCATGATGATGTATCCTTTGCTCACAGGTGTTGCAAAAAACCGCTTCAGCACAAGCGTATTTCTCAAGATAAAAAAAGTAAATGCAACACCAAACACACCCGATGCAAGCAGTGAAAAACCTAACTGGCCCGGCAAAATGAAATCAATTGTTTTGTATTGCCTGATCTGGGCGATATCTTTTCTATAGTCAAAATCAAACTCAGCATAGGTTTTCCTTCCGGGGAAATGTTTATTGCTTACAGCATTGATAACACTCTCTGCAAGGCTTTTGAATTGTGGCCACTGGTCATTGCTCGAGGTAGTACTCTTGAAGGAGAAAGTGTATGGGGCGATGTTATTTGTGAGGTTTTTCTGAATATCAATTGTCGCGGCAATTTTTCCTTTTTGGATAGCTTCCCTGTACTTGTTGCTGTCGGGATAGGACTTTACTGTCACTTGCCCTGTAGCTATCAAAGCTCGATACAAATCATTAGTTGTATCAGCATCTTTTGCAACCACAATATTATAATGAGCCAGGCCGCCAGTATTGCCTATGAATCCAAATACCAGTATGAAAACGAATGGAAATGCAAATCCAAAAACTACGGAAGAAGGGCTTCTGAATATAGACCTGAGACTTGCCTTTGTAATTGCAAACATTGCCTTTAGCTGGCTGTATTTCTTCATCGTAAAATGATTACAAAGAGGGCAAATGTATTGGAGAAAATCTATTTTGTCATCAATAAGATTTTTGATTTTTTTTTGAACGCGATCAAAATGTATCAATTTTGCTGGCATATTGAAAGCAACTCATTCATTTAAGATCAATACGGTATTCCTTGCCACAGGCTGCAACCTCGGTAACAGAAAAGCTAAACTGTACCAGGCAGAGCAGTGCGTTCACACGGGAATCGGTGAGATTGTTGCAATATCATCAATTTATGAAACTGCTCCATGGGGCAACACAGAGCAACCTGATTTTTATAACCAGGTGATGAAAGTTGAAACAGCCCTAACCGCAAGCCAGGTCATGAAAAAGATCCTTTCAATAGAGGCGGAAATGGGGCGGATTCGCACCTTTCGTTATGCACCGCGTGAAATTGATATTGATATACTTTTCTTCAACGAGGAAATTATAAAAAGAAAAAACCTGGTTATCCCTCATCCTTTCCTTCACAGGAGAAATTTTGTACTTGCTCCTCTATTAGAAATAGCGCCTGATTTTGTACATCCTGTATTTCAGGAAAGTGTCCATCACCTTGCAGAACACTGTGACGATTTACTTCGTGTGAAGAAATTGGGGATAGTTTGAAATTCAAAAAACTTTGTGCCGTATCTCTGACTATTTTTGCGAGCGTTACCAGGACGGACAATGAAATACAATTTTATCACAATAGAAGGAAACATCGGTGCAGGTAAAACAACACTTGCTCGTTTGCTAAGTAAGAAATTAAATGCAAGACTGATCCTTGAAGAATTTGCCGACAATCCTTTCCTGCCAAAGTTTTATGAAAACAGGGAGCAGTATGCATTTCCGTTAGAGTTGTTCTTTATGGCTGAACGGTACAAGCAACTCAAAGAATTTTTGCAGGCAAAAGATCTCTTCCAACAGGTAACCATTTCGGATTATTTATTTACCAAGAGCCTCTTGTTTGCAAAAGTAAATCTCCCACCGGAAGAGTTTTCCTTGTATCAAAAATTATTCAATATTATCAATCCGCATCTTGCAAAACCTGAAATACTGATCTACCTGCATGCTCCGATCAGCCGGTTGAGATCGAATATTACAAAACGAAACAGAAGCTATGAACAGGGAATTGATCCAGACTACCTTTATTCTATCCAGGAGACTTATATTCAATACATCAGGGAACATCATTTGAAGACTTTATTTATAGATGCTTCCAATGCAGATTTTCTTGGGAATGATGCTCACATGAAAGCAGTCCTTGATGCATTAGAAAAAGACTATGATGAAGGTCAGAATTTTTTAATGCTTCCATAAGATGGCAGAAAAAACTCATCCCTTCTCAGCGCTTCAAATCACAGAATACCGGTTCCTGCTGCTTGGCAGGTTTGCATTCATCATGGGGTTGCGCATGCTGACTACAGTGCTTGGGTGGTGGATTTATCTTCTTACGAATGATCCTTTTGCGATTGGGTTGATCGGCCTTGCAGAAGTGGTACCTGCATTGTCCCTGGCTCTGTATGCGGGTCATATCATTGACCAAAGTGAAAAAAGAAAATTGCTACTCCGGTGTGTAGCACTATATTTTGCATCTACGCTGGTACTGATCTTTATTTCTGGAGATTACAATACACATGGTCTCAACAACAGTACCATTTCCATCCTGATCTATTCTGTGATTTTCTGTACTGGAATCGTCAGGGCATTTGCCGGTCCTGTATTTGGTGCAACGATCGCCTACATCGTACCCAGAGAAAAACTGCAGAATGCCACTACCTGGAGCCAGGGTACATTCTTATCAGCTTCCGTTACCGGGCATGCCACCGGAGGTTTTCTCATAGCACTTGTTGGGATTACAGGTACACTTGAAACAATATCTTGCCTGATACTACTTGCATTTATTATTCTTTATCGCATACATCCCAAACCACCCTCACAAAAGAACAGAAACATAAAGACATGGGAGAGCGTTAAGGAAGGATTGCGTTTTGTGTATCATACTAAAATATTACTCGGCGCTTATTCTCTTGACCTCTTTGCTGTATTGTTTGGCGGCGCCGTAGCTCTCATACCTGTTTTCGCAAGGGACATTCTCAAAGTGGGTGCGCAAGGATTTGGACTGCTCAACGGCGCATCAGACCTGGGTTCTATCTTAATGGTCATCATGCTAACGATTTTTCCACCGCGAAAAAAACAAGGAAGGAAATTGTTATTAGCAGTTGGAGGTTTTGGCATTTGCATTCTTATTTTCGGAATGAGTAAACTTTTTCTTTTGTCATTTTTCGCTTTAATGATTGCCGGAATGTTGGATGGTGTAAGTGTGGTCATTCGCGGTACTATCGCACAACTTATAACACCAGATCACATGCGGGGTAGGGTGATGAGTGTTAATTCAATGTTTATCAACAGCAGCAATGAACTGGGGCAATTTGAAAGCGGTGTCACAGCAAAATTGATGGGGACAGTTCCTGCTGTACTCTTTGGAGGTGGTATGACATTGGTTATTGTTATTGGAAGTTGGCTCAAAGCACCTTCACTTCGCAACATGGAGTATTAAATTTTTTGGGCAGGTTTTTGATACTGCTTTTAGAAAAGGCCGTTTCAACGGATTAGAATAGCAGGTATGATACAATTACGTTTCTATAAAAGTGCAATCACCTTAACACTATTCATGCAAGTGGCTTCGATTGCAGATGCACAGGATCCATCGTTAAATGATACGACGCAGGACTTTTTTATTCAGCCATGGATTTGGTCTATCGTTGGAATAGTTGTGTTTGTTGCCTTGTTGTTTACTATACGAAGACAAAGGAAACTTGCCGAAGACGACCGTGAAGCAGAACCGGATGAAGAATGATCAGTTATTTCTCAAGGTTTGCATCAAAATGACTTTTGATAAAATCACTTACAAGGTAACTTACCATTTTGCCCACTCCAGGATCTATCAGTCCGTTAGCCAGGGATGAAGCTCCTTCACAAATATGCAGGTAGGCAATCTTACAATCTGTAGCTACAAAATGCAGGAACCTCCTTGCCATTACAGAGTTAACACCGGAAGGTGTCATGGCGCTGCTGAGTACATTGGTGATGGCATCCATATCTAATTCGATCCCTGTGTAGTTGTCTTCAACAAAACCGGTGGCATGCACTACGGCTTGCATAAAATTCTGCCGCTCCCTGACAAAAATATCTTCAAATGAAATATAGTCCAGGAATGGACTCGATTCCATATCGCGTATTACATATTCCTGCAAATAGTTTTCATGTGGCCCGATGACAAAGTAGCGGTTGATGTATCCATCTCCATCTGCATATCTGAAGGCATTTCCGGAATGCCTCCCTTCCTGTATTCGGTAGTCTGTATGAGCGTCCAGATTGATGACGCTGATTTGGGCAAGTGGGATAGCGTCAATAGAATGTAAGCCCTTGGCTGCACCTTTGATAGCACCATAGGCATTGTTGTGCCCACCACCAATGAGAATCGGGATCTTACCGGCCCGGGTAATGATTTTCACCTTTTCTTCAACGGCTACATCTATGTATTCCACGAGGCTGTTCAACACACGGATTTTCTCTTCAGGGTCTGGTGCGGTAGCCTTTATCAGATTCAATTCTTCTGAAAAATCAAACGCACCGGCAAGAAAAATAAGCCTGCCATCGAGGTACCTGTTGTTTTGCAGATTGAGAAATGACTGAAGGAAGGAAGGCCAGAGTGTCTGCGTTCCCGAAATGCCAAAATTAGCCTGCACTCCAGCATCTTCTGGTATTCCCAGGATTACATAAGGTGAAGGAGAATTTGCCAATGCCTCTTCAAGAGTGAACCGGTCATTATCAAAACATTGAATTGTTTCGCCAATTTTGGTTTCATATTTTCTGAGATGTGTATAAGACAACAACACTTCTCTCGTAAATTTTTTAAAGTTATCTCGCATTATTAAGTTGATTTTTTTTTCAGATAATTTCACCGTTGATCATGACTTGTGCAATATTGTTACTTCCAAAATTATATGGAAGATAGTTCAGAGATGAAACAGGTTTTGTAAAAACCAGGTTGGCTTTCTTGCCCGTACTGATAGAGCCTGCCTGTTCAGATACTCCCATTGCAAAAGCTCCATTGATGGTAGCCGCATTGATTGCTTCCTCAGGTAGCATTTGCATCATGATGCAGGCTAACGAAACCACCAGGTTCATGTTTGATGAAGGAGATGATCCGGGGTTGAAATCAGAAGCTAATGCAATAGCTGCATTGCTTTCAATCAATCGTCTGGCAGGCGGCATTCCCATTCTTAAAAACATTGCGGCTGTAGGCAGCAGGGTTGCTATTCCATTGAACCTGCCTAATAATCTGATTTCATTTTCAGTGAGGGTTTCAAGATGATCCAATGACAATGCATCAGAAGCAATGCCCACTTCAATCCCGCCGATACTGTTAAGTTGGTTGACATGTAATTTAGGAATAAGGCCAAAAGTCTTTCCCGCTTTGCATATCCGTGTCATCTCTTCCGGCGAGAAAAAACCTTTTTCACAAAACACGTCTATATAGTCAGCTAATTTTTCTTTGGCAATTACAGGAAGCAGCTCTTCAATCAGAATCCTGATATACCCTTCGTGATCATTTTTGTACAACTCCGGGTAAGCATGAGCGCCAAGAAAAGTGGACTTAATAATCAACGAGGTCTTTTCCTTCAACCTCCGGATGACACGCAGCATCTTGAGTTCTCCTTCGAAGGAAAGTCCATAACCGCTTTTTATTTCAATAGCGCCCGTACCATATTGCGTCGCTTCCTGAAGCCGCTTCCATGCAAGATCGAACAATTGATCCTCGGTGTATTCAGCAATCTTTCTTGCGGAATTCAGGATGCCGCCTCCTGCCGCAGCGATCTCAGAATATGAAGCGCCGCTGATCTTTTTAACAAATTCATTTTCCCTGCTTTCGGCAAAAACCAAATGAGTATGACTATCACACCACGCGGGCAATACGATTGTACCCTGGGTTACATCATCACCTTTGTAAGGGCAATCTGCCATCATGCCCATTTCGGAAATTACACCGTCTTCTACTACGAGGTAACCATTATGAATACACGAAAAAGTAGCCAGATCTTTGCCCCGCAGCGGTGCATCGGCAGCTTTAACTCCTCCAATCAATGATATATTCTTAAAAATCCTGGTAGCCATGCGACTAAAATAAGATTAAAACACTTCACATCTACTCAGAAAACTGATTATTTGATCGGAAAGAAAGAAACTCTGGACGCCTTGACCATTTGTTACCTTTGCAGGAGTGAACCAGAATAAAGATGACAAAAACGAATTGAGCAGCGAAACCAGCCCTTACCTGCTTCAGCACGCACACAATCCTGTACATTGGAAGGCGTGGAATAACCAAACCCTGTCGAAGGCGCAAATAGCAAATAAACCTTTATTGATCAGCATTGGCTATGCTGCTTGCCATTGGTGCCATGTGATGGAGAAGGAGACATTTGAGGACCCGGAAGCTGCATCGCTCATGAACAAATATTTCGTGTGCATTAAAGTGGATCGTGAAGAACGCCCCGATGTGGACCAGGTGTATATGTCTGCGGCACAACTCATCAACGGTAATGGAGGCTGGCCATTGAATGCCCTTGCCTTCCCGGATGGAAAACCTTTTTTTGCAGGTACCTATTTTCCTAAAAAAAGATGGATGGAATTGTTGGAATATTTTGCGCGGCAGTACAATGATAATCATATTGCTTTAAAAGAGCAGGCAGAACATTTATCAAACGGAATCGAGAAATCCAGTTTTATTTTTTCATCAGATGATGAGCCGGATTTTCATGAAAAGGATTTGGAGCAGGCCAGGGAAAATTTAGAAAGCCAATTTGATCTGAAAGACGGCGGCCTGGCCGCTTCAGTAAAGTTTCCCATGCCTTCCGTATGGGAGTTGGTGATGGAATTGAGCTTCAAAGACAGGAATAAAATACTTGTTCAACAATTAAACCATACTCTTAACCAGATGGCTAACGGTGGTATCTATGACCAACTTGGCGGAGGCTTTGCCAGGTATGCCACGGACAGATCATGGAAAGTGCCTCACTTTGAGAAAATGCTTTATGATAATGCACAACTCATAAACCTGTACATTAACGCCTATCAATTTACAGGCAATGACATGTATAGGATCATAGCTGAAGAAACCATTGATTTCGTCTTAAGGGAGCTTTCATCGGGGAAAGGTTTCACCACTTCCTTAGATGCTGATTCGGGAGGAGAGGAAGGGAGCTATTACTTGTGGACTTATGGTGAAATAGAAAAGGTACTTGATAAAGATACCTCCTATTTTACCACGGCTTTTGGTGTAGTTCCGGGTGGAAATTTTGAGGAAGGGAAAAATATATTACACAGAGTTGATATAGCCTCCTGGCAGGATAAAAAACTTGAGGAATGCCGGAAAAATTTATTGCAGGCGCGGAGCAAACGAGTTCGTCCTTCTGTAGATGACAAGGTAATTACAGCCTGGAATGCATTGATGAGTATTGCGTTTACTGCTGCAGCCAGAGCATTTCAGAAACCTGCGTACCTCAATAGGTCTAAAGAAATCCTTGATTTCATTTTATCTCAATTACTGATAAATGAAAATGAATTATATCGAAATTATCAAAAGGGAAACCCTGCCACTCATGCGTTTCTTGATGATTATGCCTTCCTGATCAAATCATTGATAGCATACTACCAGGCTACCTTTGAAATAAAATATCTGCATAAGGCAAAAGAGTTGACAAACTATGTGCTCCAACAATTTTACGATTCAACCACCGAAACATTGTTTTATTCCAATAAGACACATCCTGGTGTGTTTTCCAGGCCGGTTGAAATTACAGACAATGTCATTCCTTCTTCAAGTGCTGTAATGGCAGAAAACTTATTTGTGCTTGGAACACTTTATGACCTTGATGACTGGATGAAGTGTTCAGTACAAATGGTAAGGAAACTGAAGCAATCAATGGTCTCAGATCCTTCTTATTTCAGTTATTGGTTAAGGTTGTACATTAAAATTGTAAGGCCAACTTTTGAGATTGCTATTGTTGGAAAAAACGCGCAGGAGTTGCTTCACCAGATGCAAAACCATTTTTTGCCCGATTGTATTTTTTGTGGCGACATTGCGGAACAAAACCTCCCGTTGCTTAATCAAAAATTCAAACCCGGACAAACATTAATTTATGTCTGCACTAATAAATCCTGCCAGAGTCCCGTAGATACTGTAGCAGATGCGTTAATACAGATGGAGCAGATAAGGCAACAATAAATCTTGGCTGCATCCCGGATTTATACTGCTTCACTTAACGATGCAAGGGCTTTTGAAAAACAGGTAGGCAGAAATTTATTTCCCGAAACTTTTCAATGATTCGATTACCATAGAATCCCCTGTGTTTTTTATCTCAAAGAAACCTTCAGAACCCCAAATCAATCTTGCAGTCAACATTTTGATTTGCTTTGCTGCCTGCGATTTTTGATTTGCATTCAATAAGTTGATTGTAATAGAATCCTTTTGGGCAAATTCCCTGAAGTTGTGGAGTTCTGCGTCACTCACGGTGTAATCTGATTTGTATTGTGATATAGAGTTGAATTTTGAAAATTCATTTTGTCGGGAGAGATAATTCTGGTAAACGAATTCATTCAGTGTTCCCTTCAGCAGTGCATTCATCACCGGCTTTTCAAACAACAAAGTATCTACACCAACAAAAATGTCAGGTGTAATACCTCCTCCTCCATAAAGTACTTTGCCACTTTTGGATATATATTTTTTTTCACCAAGATGGCTGATTGAGTCCGCTGATTCCATTTCACCATGTTTATACCTGTCAATGATGTCGTGATAATAGGCTTCATTTCCTTCCTTGTAAGAGCGTTGTATGCTGCGCCCCAGAGGTGTAAAGTATCTTGCTACTGTGAGTCGAAGGCCTGCACCATCACTTAGCTCATATTGTTCCTGTACCAGCCCTTTGCCAAAGGTCCGCCGGCCAATAATGGTGGCCCGGCCCCAGTCTTGCAATGCACCAGCAAGTACTTCACTTGCTGAGGCTGTTCCTTCATTTACGAGAACTGCCAATGAACCCTTTTCAAATACTCCTTCCTTATCGCACTTGTATTCCTTTTTGGGAGAATGGGCGCCTACAGTATAAGTGATCAGTTTGTTATCATTCAGAAATTCGTCTGCTATGTAAATGGCTTCAGTGAGTATGCCGCCTCCATTATCACGTAGGTCTAATACCAGCGCCTTCATTCCAGATTTATGCAATGAGTCCATTGCTATCATGAATTCTTTGTAGGTCGTCTCTGAAAAGCGGCTGATGCGAATGAATCCTGTTGTATCATTGAGCATGTAAGATGCGTCAACACTGAACAACCTGACAGGTCCCCTGGTAATTTCTTTTGTAATAAGATTACCATTCCTGAACAGTGTCAATGTTACCTTGCTTCCTCCTTTGCCCCGCATCAGGTTCTTAAGCGTTTCATTACTGATGTTGTTTCCGGCAACAAGACTGTCGTTGACGCGTATAATCTTGTCTCCGGGTTTGAGGCCGGCTTTCTGGCTGGGGCCACCTTCAAGAATGCGTATGGCGTTAGTGGTGTCATTGATAATCCGGAATTCAATGCCGATTCCGTAAAAAACACCTTCGAGGTCTTCGTTGATCTCTGTAAGTTTTGTGGCAGGGATAAAAACAGAATGCGGGTCGAGTCCTTCTAATATAGATTGAATTGCAATAGTGCCTAAAGAATCTGTATTGACATTATCAACATATTTATTTTTTATGAGGTCTAGCACCTCCTGGACCGGTTTTGCTTTTTCAACATAAAAAATCCCTTGGTTGGGCATATTGCCCCTGATCCTGTACCCAATGAACATGCCGGCTATCACACACAAACTGAAAATCAGAGGGAGCCAAACCTGTAACTTTTTTTTGTTGGCCATATAAGGTTGTCTATTTTTATTTTTTCTTGCGGGGCAAATTTCTATAATAAAGCTGATAATAACATGCCAATTATAAAATTGATCGCTGATAGCGGATCCACAAAAACGGAATGGCTTCTTCTAAAAGATGGAAAGTCCAAAAAAATATTGACGCAGGGCCTTAGCCCTTATTTCCTAAATGAAAAACAAATAGCAGGGGTCTTGCAGAAAGAAGTGGCGCCTAAACTGAAGGCGGTGCCGGATGAAATTCATTTTTACGGTACAGGTTGTAAGAGTGCGGAGAATAAGAAGGTAGTAAAGAAATCAATAAGTGCTGTTTTTAAGAATGCCAACATAGAGGTGCTTGATGACCTCACTGGTGCTGCACGTGCGCTTTGTGGGAATGACAAAGGAATAGCATGTATCCTTGGCACTGGTTCTAATTCCTGCTACTACAATGGAAAAAAGATTGTAAAAAACAGCCCGGGCATCGGCTATGTTCTGGGTGATGAGGGTAGTGGTGCATATCTTGGAAAAATTCTGATACAACATTACCTGTATGATTTGATGGATGCAGATCTGCGCTCACGATTTGATGCACGGTTTCTTACCAATTCCCAGGAGATACTTGAATCTGTTTACCGAAAACCGCTGCCCAACCGCTACCTTGCGTCATTTGCTATTTTTCTTGCAGAGAACCGTGGGCACTATATGGTGGAAAATATTATTGCTGACGGACTGAATTCTTTCTTCTACACACATTTGTTGCGTTACAGCGAATCAGAAAAATTTCCGCTTCATTTTACAGGAAGTATTGCCTGTGGATTCCAGGATGTATTATTTTCACTTTGCAATGATTATAATTTCACGTTAGGAAATGTTCTGAAGTCTCCTATGGAAGGGCTTGAGATGTATCATCGTTAGAGATGGGTAGCGTTTAGAGTTGAGGCTTTTGGATGGAATTTGGAATGATTCAGAAGGCTGAGTTGGTTGAGCTTTCGGGACATAGGATTCATGCCGCCTTCGAAGATGTAAATCTCATCCGCCGTGGTGTACAAATCCCAAATCATAATTCACTCCATCACTTTCATCACTCTTGTCATTTTCCCATCTGGTGTCATGCCTTCAATCACTACACGAAAACTTTCGCTGACATCGTTATTAAAAAATTTCAAGACTATTTTATTTTTTCCCGGGCCTAACATCACTTCCGGATTCCAATACAAGGTTGTTCTCAGATCTTTTTTGTCAGATTCCAGTTTTTCATAGTCAGGGGAATAAAATTGCCTGATCACAGAATAACCTGTTACTGAATTTCTGGATAAACCTTTTCCGGGTTCAAATTGCACGTCATTCCCTTTGCGTGTATAAACAGCAATGGCACCACTGCCACCGCCACCCTGTGCACCCATGAAGGGAGGAGAGAAAAATTTGACGTAAGCAATATCGGAAACAGGAATGTTGATTAACATATCAGTGGATACCGGCATTTCATCCAAAAAGAGTGCGGGAGAGCCCCCCTGCCTGTAGTTGAGCGTAGGCGGGTTGTCAGAATTGATAGATAGTCCAGGTACTCTTCCCTGCAGGTAGTTAAGAATATTCATCGAAGCTATTGAAGCAGGATCTGCCAGAATATTATATGACCTGCTATCGCCTCCTTTGAACATTCCCGAAGTGTATTTCTCATCCATAATTTCCTCCGGGCTTTTCGTTCTTGCTTCGATTTTGATCTCTTCCAATACTTTTCCTTTGTACATATCGAGCGCAGCCTGCAATTCCTTAGTGAGTTGTAATTGCCGGTAATAACCAGTGGTATCTATGTTTGCCGGCTTACCAATACCGGCAGGTTCTCTGCCAGTAACGATGGGTAATGGGTTGCTCTTAAACTGAACCGTTACATTTTTTAATCCCTTTCCTCTTGGTGGTTGGTAGTACACAAGCGCAGTATCGAACAAAAGGAAATCCTTTACAGCAAAGCTACCGTCTGGATTAATGGGAGCCATCAGCCATTCACTGTTTTTCTTCTGATTTACAATCAGGACCAGGTCACCGCCTTGTTGCAATTGTACCGGTGTAGCACCAAGAACTTTACCGGAAAGGGAAAGATAGGATGTGTCTCCAGGAAATTTTATTTCTGGCAAATGGCCTGCAGCCAAATCAGACCATGAAATTTTTCTCCAACCATTGGTAAGCATCACAAGATCCAACAATTTCTCAGTAGAGTCAGAAACATTCTTGAAATAAAAAGCCGGATCATACACTTTCCCCTTCAGGTCGCTCGTGAGTAACAGATCAGAAATGATTCCGGAAGTGGAATCAAAATCGATCTGGCCATCGGTGACTGAAATGGATAAGTTGGCCGAGATGCTGTCAGGAATGGAGATTTCGATTTCATTTCTAGCCCGTTTGTTCAGGCCCCAATGCCTTACCTCCATACCAGCGTCAAATTGGTAATCATGATTATTGACAAAGGTTATCCTTTCTGCAAGGGGATGGTATTGGGCATCTAAAACAGTGATGGTGAGTATTCCTGAAGGAAGTGTATTGACCGGAATAATTCCCTGTGTGGCACCATTTTCCAAAGGACGGACGATGTTGAAAATACTTTGGTTGAACATAGTTCCTATAATGCGAACACTTTGTGACGCATATTTTCCGATGCCCTGGATCATGAATGATCTTTTGTCTTCCATCCAACCGATTTGCAAAGCAATGCCTTCATTCACTGCAGCGGGTAAATCATCGGTGTGTCTTACGCCTTTTTCATCCTGCCAGGCAACACTGTATTTTTTTCCAGGCTCAGGCCTTAAAAAGAAAAACCCCATACCATCATGAATTGTCTTGAATTTTTCCGTTGGTTGGCCATCTGTCAATATTGAGCCGGAACCTTTGATTGGCCTGCCATATTGGTCAGTGATCTTGAATGCAATCTTATTCACAGCATCATAAAGCAAATTGCCCCCTTCGGGGAAGAAAACTATGGAGGTTGTGATGGGTACAGGTTTTTTTGCTAAAGATTTTTCGGACAGTACCCTGATGTCTTTATTAAACAGGAACACTGAATCAAAATTGAGCATCCATTTAGTATAGGCTTTGACGTGGATATAAGCATCAGTATAGTTGGCGGGAATGGCAACCTGGCCCATCGTAACGCCTTCCACGATAGGGCTTACAGTCCGATCTATCAACTTGCCGCGGGCGTCCGTCCAATCGATGTAGAAATTCTTGCTCTTATTCACAGGGGATAGTGCACTGAGTAGGTATCCTTTGAACCATATCGTATCGCCGGCGCCATAGGTACTCTTGTCAAAATGAATGTGGACGCGGTCTGGAACGTATTGTTCAGAGTACCTGCGAAAGGTAGATTCGAAATTCTGGCTGTAAAGATGGAGTGTCAGAAGCAGCAATAACGTTGAGAAAAATCCGTATTTCATAGTTGTTCCTAAAGGTATTTCGGTGACATTTCCGGAGGCTAAAATTAAGGCACTATTCCTTTGCAAACAATTTAGGTGATAAAAAA
>JBDHYH010000106.1:0-13550 GCA_039811325.1 Chitinophagaceae bacterium
GCCAACGAAATGGGGTACTATTTTGATGGCATTCGTGCCCCACAAAATGAAAAAGGGCATTACAGCCTGGCCTATTCACAGTTTATTATGCCGTTGGTAAAAGCGATACAGGAACAACAGGAAATCATTAAAAATTTAAAAAGTGAAAATAATGAACAACAAAAAAAAATTAACGATCAGGAAGAAAAGATAAAACAACTTGACGAATTAATATCCAGGGTAGCCGCTTTGGAGAAGCTCTTAAATGTCAAGAAATAGTTTAGAAAAAAACAGTATTCTCTTTTGAATCTATCGTTATGGAAATATAAAATTTTATAAGGAATGAAAATATTCACAACCATCATTATCTGCATTTTTGTATTAAATCTGCATGCCCAAAATGTAGGCATCGGCACTACCACCCCTGATGTCTCCGCACAGTTAGACATCAACAGCATTTCGCGCGGAGTACTTGTACCTCGTATGACCCAGGAGCAACGCAATGCGATAGCCTCACCTGCTACAGGCCTGCTGATATTTCAGACCGACTATACAGCGGGATTTTATTACTATACCGGAGCAGCGTGGACAGCCATTGCGGGCAGCGGTTCGCTTACCGGGTGGAGTACTACCGGGAATGCAGGTACCGATTCGCTGGTACATTTTGTAGGCACTACCGACCTCAAGCCATTAGTTTTTAAAGTCAACAATCATCGGGCAGGATTTGTAGGCAACAACGGCAATATATTTTGGGGCAAGGGAGCCGGTTCCGGCATGCCTAAGGGCCAGGGGAGCATTGCTATTGGCTCCGGCGCATTGTATTACTACACCGGCGATAGCTCGCTGGTAGCTATTGGCGACAGCGTTTTGTTTCATAATGGACAAGGGGCAAGCGATCCGTGGGAGTCCTCGGGGAATTCTGCTATTGGAACGAAAGCATTATACGCCAACACTACCGGGTATAACAATACTGCCAATGGTTACCAATCACTTTATTCCAACAGGCGGGGATATGATAATACAGCCACAGGTAACCAATCGCTTTATTCCAACGACGAAGGTTATAATAATACTGCCACTGGTACTTCCTCCCTTTATTCCAACACTTGGGGGAGAGATAATACTGCTATGGGTAAACAATCGCTTTATTCCAATGAAGATGGATTTGAAAATACGGCCAGCGGTTATCAGTCGCTTTATTACAACGAATCTGGGTTTCAAAATACAGCTAATGGTGCATGGTCACTATATTCCAACACAGTGGGGACTGATAATACGGCTAATGGTGCCTGGTCGCTTTATTCCAATACCAGTGGAGAACGAAATACCACCAGTGGTTATCAGTCTCTTTATTCCAACATAGATGGGTGGGACAATTCAGCTAATGGTGTATGGTCACTATTTTCTAACACAACAGGAAGTAATAATACAGCCAATGGTTTTTATTCACTTCATTCCAACACTACCGGAAATTATAATACTGCTGTTGGGTATAATGCACTCCAATACAACCAAACCGGAAATTATAATATTGCCATAGGTAGCAATTCGGGTACGTGGTCAAATTACACCGCATACGAAAATACCATTAGCATTGGTAATCATGGCTGGGCGAATGGGGGAAGCAACCAGGTACTCATCGGCAATGCCAGCACGGTGTATATCGGAGGCTATAAACCCTGGAGCGTTTATTCCGATGCGCGCATGAAATCCGATATCAAAGATGATGTAAAAGGAATTGATTTTATTATGAAACTACGGCCGGTAAGCTATTACCAAAGGGTAGATGATATGCTGGCGGTAACAGGCAACAAAAGAACAATGGATTTTGCAGGTGCAGATGATGCAAACCACATCCGGATGAACGGATTTCTGGCCCAGGAAGTAGAACAGGCAGCATTGGAAACCGGCTACTCTTTCAGTGGTATTCATAAAGTAAAAAGCGCGGAAGAAGCTTACAGTCTGAGTTATGAGACATTCGTGGTACCATTGGTAAAGGCGGTGCAGGAGCAACAGGAACTCATCCGGGCATTGCAACAGGAAGTAAAGCAACTGAAAGAATGGTTGCAAAAATAATTCCTGGATGAAAGGCAGGGTACTCTTGTACAATCCATGAAATTGAACAGAGAGAATTTTACCTTTTTCAACCTCCAATAGCTATCAACAGTTACTTGTGGCCAAATAGAAAAACATTTCCTGCAAAAAATATTTCTTTAAAATATGTTATCTTGTTAGCGGATTGAATACGAACGAAAACTCCTGAATGGTTGCCATTTCCAAATCAACTTTTCCATCTCAATTATTCGTCCTGATTCATCCTGATCCTTCAAATACGCACCAAAACTCAACATCATGAAATATCTCTTGTGCATATTCTTGCTAAGCATGGCAATGGTGGACACCCAGGCACAATCAGTAACTACCTTACAAACCGGGCATGATATCAATGCAAGAATATTAAAAGGCGAAAAGCACTTTTATCAATTTTATCTTAAGAAGGGAGAATATCTGGAGTGCCTGCTGAAGTCCAAAGAGGTAATGCCTGCAGTGGATTTGCTGAACAGCACCGGCAAAAGAATAAAGTCTTTTGAGATGCCATTAGGTGGTGAAAGCCTCGAGTTCAGGATTTCAATTCAGGCTGTACAGACAGGAAATTACAGGTTGCAGATTTATCCATTGTTGAATATTTCCGGCCTTCCGGATTCACTCAGAGGTCAGTTGGCAGAAGAGAATCAGGGAAATTACTCCATTACTGAAATTACTTTCTATACTCATCAGGAATATGAACGGAAATATAACCAGGAAAAGACAGATGAGGCTGATTTTGTCAACTGGATTAACACCAATGCACAACCGATAAAATATGTGGATGCCGGTAATGGATTTGATGATCTCCAACCTTTGAAAGAAAAATTGAAAGATGTAAGGGTGATAGGACTGGGAGAAGCCACACATGGTACCAGTGAATTTTTCAGGACGAAACACCGGTTGCTTGAATTCCTTGTAAAGGAAATGGGTTACACCTCATTTTACATTGAAGCGAGCATGTCGCGCTGCCGATATATTAACGACTATGTTCTTTATGGGAAAGGTAATTTAGATACCGCAACAGCTATCCATGGATTTACTGTGTGGCGGGTGGATGAAGTGAGAAACATGATAGAATGGATGAGAGAGTATAACCATTCTGTTCCCGCTGAAAAGAAATTGAAGTTTACCGGGTATGACCTTCAGGTAAATAATTGGGGCATTCATTCACTTCAGGAGTTTTATGCCATAGTAAATGCCCAAAAGTTATCGTTGCTTGCAAAGATGGAATCCCAATATGACTCCATAAGAGTTTTAATTCAAAGTATGAATACCTTTT
The DNA here is from genome assembly GCA_039811325.1 of Chitinophagaceae bacterium. Lineage (GTDB taxonomy): Bacteria > Bacteroidota > Bacteroidia > Chitinophagales > Chitinophagaceae > Ginsengibacter. Next base: position 3,347 of record JBDHYH010000106.1, read on the forward strand.
CAGAAAGTGCCGGGATTTATGATGCTTTGTATAAACAATCGGCAGAGTTATTGACAGATATGATGTTGAATGAGGGCCGTTATAAATTCCTGACTGACGAGAAACGGTATGCATCCAATTTGGAAAATATAAAACTGATTACCGAAGAAGCTGCGTCCTATCGTTCACCGTTGCTGGGAAATGCAGTGAGAGATTATTATATGGCTGAGAATATATTTTATTTATTGGGCAGGGAAAAACCCGAAGCAAAAGTAGTGGTATGGGCGCACAACGGGCATATCGCCAAAACTCCGGGAATGTTAGGCGGACACCTCAGCACAATGCTGAAGAATCATTATTATGCAATGGGTTTTGAATTTTATCAGGGTTCATTTCAAACCAGGAATGCAGATATCAATAACCAATCTTCCAACTTAGATATAATGAGTGTGGGACCGCCTTCTCATAATGCACTGGCCTGGTACCTGGACAAAACGGGTAAGGACATGTTTTATATCGATTTCAGAAGCACAGGAAGTGATAAAGTGAAAAATTTTTCGAAGAGTTATGAGATGCATTCGGTGGGTTCCATGCTTTCCAAAATCTGGCCGGCAATGGAAAAAACGAAGTTGAATAAATATGATGGGTTGATCTATATTAAAAACACCACTGCTGCTCATAATTTTAATAAGGTGATCATAAGGAAGTAAGGTTAGATAATTATTATTGTTGCCGAATTTTTTTCTTCAGCCTTCTGTCTGTGTATAGAGGGGGCTACCGCAATGTTGATGTTTCAACTACTATTCCTTTTTATTCCAAAACCTGCTGATTGAAATCCATCTCAATTATCACTTTATCTTCTGTAGCTCCCAATGATATTAAGTCTGTGCGAATGTCAGTCATCATTTTTCTACTTCCACAGATATAAAAATACTGAGAGTAGTCTTTTATGTTTTGTTGCAGATAGCTTTTATCAATTTTTCGATTGTCGTACAGATTTGTCTTTTCCCTTGTAAGTGTATTGATAAAATTAGTTCCCAGCATTTTTTCAAATTCTTCTTTCAGGATGATGTCTTTGCTTGTCTTGTTGGAAAAAATCAACCGGTTATTTTGAATTTGGTTTTCCTTTTCAAGTTGCCGCAGGATAGCGATGAAAGGTGTAACACCTGCTCCTCCGGCGATGAACGTTCCTTCGCTGCGATAATGGAATGCTCCAAAGGAATCATGAATGATGAGTTCATCACCTGCTTTAAGTTGGTCTAATTGATTTGTGAATCCCTTATGTGACTGATATATCTTGATTGTAAATTCCAGGAAATTCCATTCATTCAAACCCGTGAAGGTGAAGGCATGCCGGTTACCTAACCATCCGGGTTTATTAATCACCATATCGGTCGCTTCTCCGGGAGTGAATTGATAGCCTTCAGGCTTGATCACCCTGATTCTTTTTACATCGTGTGTGAGAAAACAGGTTTCCAAAATCTTCACATGGTTTTCGTCCTGCCAGGTTTTATTCATGGTTCTAAGGTAAAATATAAAACTCATGGCTGAATCGTTAGAGATTGATATTAAAATGGACTTACTATTGGAAAGGTTATTAATGAATTGAAGAAATTAATTGTATAACCGGAACGAAAGGAAAGAAGATTAGAAGGAAATTGTTAGCGGTATTTTTCTTGAGTACCACTTTGTAAATTGATGATTCCTTCTCACTGCTCCACATTATCCACATCGGGTGCAGCCCATAACTATCGGATTTCGCCTCTTGTATTATTACAGGTCGGTGGAGACACCGACCTGTAGCGGTTGTTACAGACGGGTGTCTCCACCCGCCTGCGTTCCGATAGTCAATCGGAATTGGGCTGCACCCTCCACATCCATTGTCTTTGCTAAAAAAAATAAATTTTGCTAATATTGCGGGTAGCTGATCTAACCCCGACATTCAATGAAATCCTCCCTTCTTATCTCATGTTGTCTCACACTGATTCTTTTCAGTTGTAGTGTGTCTAAAAAATCAACATCAGTTGTCAGCAAGGATGCGAAGAATAATGAACCTGCACAACCGATCACGAGTACAGTCGTAATTAAAAAATCAGTACCAGAGTTGGACATCAATACAAAAAAGATTTCAGCCGCCGATATCATAGCCTTCGCTAAATTGCAACTGGGAATCCCTTACCTGTATGGTGGCACCGATAGAAAGAAAGGCTTCGATTGTTCAGGATTTATCAATTATGTTTTCAATCATTTTGGAATTTCAGTCCCACGGATTTCCTATCAGTTCACTAATGCCGGAGTCAATATTCCGATTGAATACAGCAAGCCCGGCGATTTGATTTTGTTTACAGGCAGCAATGCACGAAGTGGCATTGTCGGGCACATGGGAATCATTACGGAAAATAATAAAGGAGATGTAAAATTCATTCATGCATCCACGAGTAGCGGTATCATCATTTCCGGAATGAGCAGTTATTTTATTCTCCGCTTTGTAAAGGTGAATAGGGTTTTTATTCCACTTACCCGTTAAAGTCTTATTGCTGCCAAAGTGTGTATTTATCCTAATAAACACTATAATTATCCCGGTACAATTTACTTTTCAATCACTTACACAAATAGGCGCGTAAACACTTTTATAACGCCAATCCAACTTTCAATTTTTGCGGCGAGTACTGATAAAAGGAACTTTTTGCGCTGCATAAGATTTGTTGTTGTAATACAAATTTAAACTGCGTACATGCGTTGTCACTGGTACATTTCGGACATTTTTGAAAGTTGATTAAATCTCTGCATCGCCAAAATATCGTTCAGGGGCTTTGTATTCAAGTTCAGTAAATGCAACGGGTGTCATTCCCGTAAAATCTTTATAATCCTTTACCAGGTGCTGATAGTCGTGATAACCTGTGTGTAAGGCAATCGTTAACCAATCTTTTTCAGGAAATCTGTTTTTCATTTTAAACGCTGAGCAGAAACGAACAATACGCATAAAAACTTTTGGGCTTACACCTATACGTTCTATGAACTTTCGGTTAAATTGACGTGGGCTAAGACAAGACTCTTTTGCAAACCAATCCAAATTATGATTTTCATACGCAGAAAGTAATATACTGTTCGCAATAGTATCAAGGGGGTGGAATACTTTTCGTGAACGGCAAATTAATTTACGTAAATATTGCTCTACTACTTTAATCATTTGTTGATGGCTTGTGGCATAGAAGATCTGTTCTTTTACTAAACTTATATCTTTATCAAATATTAAATCCGCATCCAAATAACTATTTTTCAGCCGTTCACCGGGGATACCGGTCAGCCGATATAAGGCCCCGGGTTGTAATACAACCTGTAGAACCAAAAAATCATTCCCAATGTAACGATTGCTGACTTTTGTATGCTGCCCGGTTACAACGATTCGCTTTCCGTAATAGCTTTTATTATCGTCATTAAAAGTTAGTATTTCTGTGTCTCGGGGATAGAATTGTAAACATTCTTGAGGATGAGGAGGATAGGCTTTAGAAGGAACAGGGATTGCAGGAGGGAAGAAAACATCTACAATTGTGTATTTTCTTACATATTCAGACAAGTCAGAACTCGGTATTATATTATCTAAAAACAAAATGATGTTATTTGTAACGAACAGGGGCCTGGCGAAGGTGGGGAAATAGAATTCCGTCAGCCCGGAACCGCTGCTGATTGAAAAACTAAAGTTGAAGATAAGAACTAAAGCCGAACAATGAACGTCAAGCCCCTACTGAAGCGAACTGCTGCTGATACTGCCAACGTCCGGCTACACTTGCAGCCCCATGGTCAAGCGTTCGTTTTTATCTGTCCATGTCCACAGCTTTCATTATCTCACCCAAAGCCGTTTCAGAGATTAAATTCATGCCCCAGTCTTTGTCAACATAGTTGAAGTAAGCTATTACAATTTCTTTTTTAGGATCAATATATAAAGCCTGTCCTCCAAAACCCGTTTTGAGCATTATACCATCGTTTGCCATATCCCATTGATAAGCCCACTTTAATGGTCCGAATGGACTATTGATAGGTTTAGCTGCAAAAATTTCTTGTAGTTGTGCGAAGCTTATGAGATTTTCTTTTCTGGCTTTTATTTCGCTGTTTGTGTACATCATGCCAAACCTTGCCAAGTCACGTAATGTTGCCGACATACCACCATGAGGCCACGCTATGCCTTTGTCAGAAAGACACACATAAGCATTAGAGGATGCTCCCATTGGTTTCCATATTCTTTCGGTTACCAAATCCCAGTATTTCTTATCGGTAATCTTTTCTGCAAGCCAGCCTAATACAAAAGTATTGATGTTGGAATATGCTGCTACTAAACCTGGAACCGTATCTTTTTTCATTGCAGCAATATAATTGTAAACAGACGATGGTGTATTATCTGCTTTAGGTAAAATACCTAAAGCAGATTCAAGCTGATAATTTTTATGCTGAGGATTTGTAAATGGGCCTGTTTCAAAATCAATAGAATGAATATCCATACCCGACCGCATGTTTAAAATATCTTTTACAGAAATTCCCTGCCAGTCTGAACCCGATAATTCAGGAATGTATTTGTCAATAGATTGATTGATGTCTATTTTCTTTTCATTCACTAAACTCGTAATGATGGTGGCTGTTATTACCTTGGTTACCGATTGAAGTGTATGCTGGTCTTGAGGAAGCATGGAAAAATATTTCTCATAAACAATAGAACCTTTATGAACAACTATGAAGCTGGCAATATGCAATGTTTTTAAATAGTTTTCTAAAGTGAATGCAGCGCCCCCGGTTTTGATGCTTATATTATCAAATGATTTTTTAGGATTAAAGTGAAACAAGTAAGGTTGGCTGGATTGATGAATAACCCCAACCGGAAAAAACTCTGACATGTGCCTGAAACTATATTGAGATAAACTTCCCCCAATATCCCATCTGCTTTTATTGATACTGTCATGGATGTTTTCTGTTTCTTTAGTAGTATAGTTTAGTTTTTGTGCAGAAGAATAAATCTGTCCAATTGCAAATGTTAGTGTCAATAAGTATGGGATAATAACTTTCATAGTATTGAAATGAAAAGGTGACTCACAACGGTCTGGGTATTGACGCAGTGGGGATTTTTAGCATCAATGTTCAATAGATCCACTGTCGTTTGTTTATGCGCAAAAGTCGCATAAAAGCACGTCAGCCCCCATTGCTGTAATACCTTGGTAGCAGTTCGGGCTTTTGTCATTATGTTTTAAATACCTTTTCAATTATTTCGTCAATTTCTTTAACTGATATTGCACCACGTATGCTTCCGTCTTCAATTACGGTTTGTTTGTCTTCGGTTATGATAAGCGTCCCGTTCTTTCCACCGCCTTCGTCAAATGGAAGTATTCCGTTTTCTTTATACCAAGAGTATTTTTCTTCCCAACGTTGTTTATACTCTTTGTCGTGTAACATTCCGCAATGTTCCCAATAATAAACTTCGCCTGTGTCATCATTTTCAATAGTAAAGTCGGGAAGTTTTTCTACTTCTTTGATTAAAAGTTTCTTCTCGTAAAGTGGGTTTAATCTTCTGTCAATTAAACGCTGATAAATCAATAACTCACTTTTTGAACGCAACATTTTTCCGTCACTTGCTTGATGAATTAAATTCTTTTCTAAATATTGACCTTCTATGTCAATTAGTTCGGGATTGTTGAATAAATTAGTTATTCTTTTTAGTGCGTCTGATTTTGTTGGCGAAGCAAATCCCTTTATGTCAAATGCATTTCCTTGAATGAGCAAAATTACTTTGTCTTTTTGTCGTGTTAGTGCTGTGTAAAGCATTTCTCTTGACAACAAGAAACAAGGATTAGGTATTACAATAAAAACTTTTCCAAATTCACTTCCTTGTGCTTTGTGAACTGTCAAGGCATAAGCCAATTCAAGAGGATTGTTTGCTTCTTCGGAAAACTCCCAACCTTTAAAAGTGTATTTGTAACCTTTCTGAGAAGTAAATTCTATCTCTGTGTTTTTAGGCCTTCCTTTAAAAGTCATTTTGGACGTTTTGAATTGTCCAATTACCATTCCTATTTCGCCATTTGCAACGTAATTCAATGAACCGACTGGCCATACTTCGTTTCTTCGGCTGTTAAACAAATTGATGATTTTGTCTCCATATACAATTTCTTCTAAGCCAATAGGTGAAGGAATTTTGCCGTATTTATTGCGTGCATATTCAACTTTGTCTTTTCTGAATTGCTTATGAATTTTTCTGTTTAATGCTCTAACGCCAAAAACTTTTTCTCTAACAGGCGATAAGATTTGCCAATGTTCTGCTGAATTAGCGGCTTCTCTGAAATTAAAATATCTGCCGTGAGATGAACCAAGAGTTTTATTAAACGTTTCAACATCTTCAATAGAAGACATTCCTAATTCTGAAACTAAAACTTCTTCAAATTTCTTATCAAATTCCGTTTCGTTTTCCCAATATTCTATTCGTAGATATTTTGAATTAGGCGTTGTAATTATGTGATTTATAATACTGTCTGCCCCAGGTTCTAAAGATTCTCCACTAAACCATTCTGCAAGTTGTAAATCTTCTCTTTTTGTTCCGCCTTGTCTGCGTTTTATAGTAAGTTCTGCATAACCTTTACCAATCCTTGGAAATAAAGTTTCAATTCCTTCTGGTTTCAAAAAGTGAATTATGTCAAGAAATGGGCGACCTGCACCTATTGGTGGTAATTGTCTGTGGTCGCCAACTAAAATGAAGCGTTTAACACCTTTCAAGCAATCTAAAGTTGTTGCCAACATTTCTTCTGTTAGCATTGATGCTTCGTCAAGAATAACCGTTTCGTATTGACCTTCGCAATATTGATTTGACAAAAAATATTGTTGCACTTCTCCATTATATCTTCCGAAACCTTGTAAAAATTGTGCTAATGTTTTTGCTGTAACATCTATGTCTTTAGCAACTTCTTCCATTCGCACCCTTGCTTTACCTGTTGGTGCAAGCAAAAGTACTCCGTTATCTTCAACTTCTTTTTGTCCTGCTAAAATGGTAAGTAATGTTGTTTTTCCTGTACCAGCGGGACCAATCAATACAGAAAATCTACTCTCTGCAATTTCTTTTAATGCAGCGGCTTTCTCTTTTCTTGCATTTAGTTCTTGTTCATCAGGTTTGCCTTCGGTAAATACTGTTAAAGCATCATCTAATAAAGAAGTCCAATCCGCATTTAATTCAAGTCGTTTTGCATTTACTCGTTGAGTAATTTTTTGATTGATGATTTCTTTTGTTTCTGAAAAACGTTTTAACTGATATGCTCTGTCTCCGTTTTTCATTTCTTGCAAAGTAACTGCAGCCGCAAAAACAGTTTCGGCTAAATCAAAATAATCGCTATTAATATCACAAGCTGGCGAAATAGATAAACCTCTTATTTGCTTGATTATTTCTTTGCGTGGCAACAAAGTGTGTCCAAGAATAGAAGCAAATTCTAATTGTTGTATCGTTAGTGCTCTTATGCGATTATTTTCAAAAGGGTCTGAATATAAAATGCCGTTTGGCAATAAATTATCAGTTTCTTTTTTCAAGTATAATCCTAAATCAATTGTTCCTAATGCTATTGGCGTAGCGGTTAGTCGCAAATCTTCGTAAATCAAATACGGATTACTCAAATATTCTTCGTCTTTTCTCTCAATTCCTAATTCTTCTCTTTCTTCGTGAACAAACAGAAATTTTGCTTGCTCAATATTCAAATCAAAACGACTTAGTAAGTGCAGAAACTGAATACGGGTTGGCGTTGCTTTGGTTTTTAATTGTTGATACAGTTTTTTGCTGTTAAATGGAATTAATGCAGAAACCGCATCTGATAAAATACCTTTTGGATTGTCCAATGCTTTTTCAAAAAGAAGCCAAGGGTTTTCCTTGTCGTCTTTTAGTTGATTAATAATTTCCGCAGCAACAAAATGACCTTTTTCAATTCCAAAAGCACAAAGTGCTGAACCCATTCCAGGGTAAGAACCTCTCAATTTTTCCAATTCGGCAATTTCGTTATGAATCCATTGGATTTTTAGAGTATTGTTTTCGCCAATTCCTAATGTTTCGGCTTTCTCTAATGATTTTATGCATTCTAACAAAATTCTAATTGCACTATCATTGCTTACGTGTTCGGATGCATAGGAAAATTCAAAACGTTTGTCGTTTGGGACAATAACCGCTATTTCTGCAATATCAAAGTCAATATTTTCTTTTTGATATGAAATCGCTTCGTGGTAAGGTAATAAGAAACCATTTTTGCCGTCCTTTCTAATGGAATGCAAAATCATATGTTCCCAATATGCCGCAGAAAAATGTTTATTGCTTCCTTCGTATGCTTCGGAAGGAATGATTTTATCAATTTTTCCAACGCCTACTAAAACTCTTCCCGATTCTTCTACAAACGGTGTTTGTTTAGCGTAGAAAAAAACAAGAGAATATTTTGGCGATAAATGTTCAAAAAAAGCATTTAATAATGCTTTCTGATTATTCAGTTCTTGAACCCAATGGTCATTACCACTTGTTGCCCAATCAAGTTGTGGTTCTCTGCTTTCGTCAAAATTCAAGTCATATAAACTTGTTTTCTCTTTTGCATTTTCTTTCAGCATCCAATGATAGGGAATCGCTGCTGCTGAAAAAGCTGGGAATTGAATTTTTGTCGGCTTTAAATGTCCGTGTGTTGTTGGTAAACTTTCTGCGTATGGGTGTCGTAAGGTTTTGTAAAAAGCGAATGTCGACATAAATGTCGCTCGTTCGCCAACACAAACAGGATATTGGTCTTCTTCTAAGTCTTTTATGAGTTGTCCTTTTGTGCTGTCTTCTAATTCGTCATCTCTGTTTAACGCACAATTTTTCAAAATAAGACAAGCACCATTGGCTTTAGGATTGTTGCAAACTGAACCATTCCAAGCGTTGTCGTGCCAAGGTACACGAATTGAAAGATGTTTTAAAATGTATCTTGGATTATGTCTCACGTTTTTATTTGTTCTTGTTTATTGTCTGCAATTTGTTTGTTGTAGTGTCGTTTTAGCCTGACCGCTAACGGTTGTACTTTCGCTAATATACGCTATATTTTTCCCGCACAATTTTTTCTTAAACTTTACTTTTCAATCACTTACACAAATATGCGCGGAAACAATTTTATAGCGGCAATCCACCTCCAATTTTTTTTACAAAGTATCTAACAACAGGTTCCTTCTCAAAATTACTATTGCCTCCTGGATGTGAAAAACAATCTTATCCTCTGATTCAAAGCTGATATCAAACTCGTGAACCCTGTCCGGCAATCTCGAAAATATTGCCTGAGATATATCAATGAAACAATTGGGATTTTTGATTGAAGAAGGGCATGGTAGTTTTTTCGAAATTGTTCGTGACCATCATTTGTATTCTAAGTTGCAATCCAATGCTGCAGGATCTCGCTCATCATTTCATTGCAGAGACTGATGTTTTTTGATCCGGCGCTGATGATTTCCGTCGATTGAATAAATGGCAAATCTTTCAATTCTGCAGATCCGTTTTCTAACATCAGCGCTAACGAGTCTTCTGTTACTTCGAGATGAAATTGTAAGCCAATCACATGATTGTTGAAGATGAAAGCCTGGTTGGTATTGGCAGGTGATACCAGCAGGTCAGCACTCCCATCAGGAATCTGAAACTGATCGCCATGCCAGTGAAAGACAATGGGGTTGTTCTGAAACAATTCGTAAAACCAATTTAATTCCCTGCATGCTTCTGTCGGAATTACCGGCCACCAGCCTATTTCTTTATTCATGGCTTTGGTAACTCTTGCACCCAGACAGTCTGCGATCAATTGTGCCCCGAGGCAAATTCCCAAAACCTTTTTCCCGGTTGCAATACATTCTTTGATGAATAATTTTTCCTCATGCAGCCAATTGAATTCATTCTCATCATACACACCCATTGGCCCACCCATTACAATCAAAGCATCTATCTCAGGTACAGAAGGCAACTCATGATCCTTCTCAAAAAATTTTGTTTTGGATATGCCGTGATGATGATGCTTCAGCCACTGTTCTATGTATCCCAAATTTTCAAAATGCACATGCTGGAGAAAATGGACTTTCATTGATATACGCCGGGTTGTTTTATCGCCAATGTTACATCGTTTTCGCCACAAAATCTTCATGTTCTTTAATACAATCAACCATATATTTAATTACAGGTCGGTGAAGACACCGTTCTGTAGCGGCTGTTACAGGCGGGTGT
>JBDHYH010000107.1:0-13517 GCA_039811325.1 Chitinophagaceae bacterium
TGAGCGATGAGCGATGAGCGATGAGCGATGAGCGATGAGCGATGAGCGATGAGCGATGAGCGATGAGCCATGAGCCATGAGCCATGAATTGAGCAACCATGCTTCGGCTGGCTCAGCAAACGACTAACGAATTCGCCACGGAGAACAGGCAACGACTAACGACAAATTACAAACGAACTCAACAAAAAATAAAAAAGATGGGATTATCTATTTCCTACTCGGGCAATATTGCAACTTTGGAAATGATCGATCCGCTCATTGAGGAAGTAACTGCAATTTGCAAAGAACTGGACTGGTCAATGCAAACCTTTGATGATGACAGAATAAAAGGGGTTTCGTTTGCTCCTATCGACTGTGATCCCGTGTTCCTGACTTTCGATGCTGATGGCAGGTTGCTCTCTCCCATTAATATATTGGTAGAGGAAATTTATGACGATTCGCACCTTGATAGAGAATTGATGTTTACTGCAAGCACAAAGACTCAATTCGCAGGAGTGGATGCACACATATCTATCATTAAACTGCTGAAGTACATTTCAAAAAAATATCTGAAGGATTTCAAATTGACGGATGAAGGAGATTATTGGGAATCGGGTGACGAAGACCTCCTGGCAAAGCAATTTGACAGATACAACAAAGCTCTCGATATTCTCTCGGATACCTTGAAAGATTTTCCCGTTAAAGAAAATGAGTCACCACAATCACTATCAAAAAGACTTGAAGAATATTTAACGGCCAAAATGAAAAATCAAAAAAGGGAAGATAATGAGTTGTGAGTTGTGTTTACACCGCGGAGTGAGTGGCATTAATCAATGTTGTTTAGTTTGGTAAAATTTTGCACAAAGATTCTAAGGATTTTTTTTCATCATCGGATCTGAATTAATTTTTGCCACAAAGTCACGAAGGCACTAAGGATTAGTTTTTCCTCGTGTCTCCACCACGGCGGACAGGTTAGAGACTTTACTGCAAAAACATGCGTTATTGTTTCATCAAATGTTTATCATAGCCTGCATTGATCAGAAAATTAAAAGCATCTATCACTTCGTCCGGGACTTCCTGTGGAATCTGAAATCCTTTTTTCGGATACTCGATGATGCGTTGCAGATCGCCAACCATAATGTTGATCACTTTATCAGCAGGTATTTCCTCATTGGGATATTCTTCAAAACTAATTGCCGGTGACGTAACCAGCACCTCCACTTCCGGCCACTGTTTCCTGATAGTAGCATAGGAGCGACGCTCCATGTATGGCTTTTGCACTAATATCAAATTCCTCACCACTATGTTCTTATCTTTTAGCAATTGCTTTGAAAACAAGATATTCTCGCCGGTATTGGTGGATTTGCATTCGAGGAGCAGCGCCGATGCCGGAACGCCCATCTTCAATGCAACTTCTGCAAACTTTTCAGCTTCAGGTTCTTTCCACTCTCTTGTAAAGTTTCCAAGTCCTCCAGAAAATAATATCATCGGTGCCAGGCCCTGCAGGAATAACTCTGCAGCTCTTTCAGCCGGCCTGAGATCATGACTTCCCAATACCAGGATGCAGTCTGATTGCTCCATCCGGTGATGCATGAGATGATAATTCCAAAGCGTTTTTGCCGCGGCAATGAGTTCCTGTTTCATGACCGCAAAATTAATATTGTCAAAAATCATGTCAGCACTTTTGAGAAAAAAAACAGGAACATTCAATTCTATACGAATTAAATACTATTTTGGCCGGCCATAAAGACCGGATGACAACAATCAATTTTTTTCAGAACAAAAAACCAAACAATTGAAAAAGCTCACTGCTATTGTATTGACGCTTGCAGCCATCATATCCTGCAAAACACAAACAAAAGAAACCCCAGGCCCTCAAGCAGCTAATCCCATCATGGGAACATGGAAATTACTTTCGGGAACCTTAATTGAAAAAGGAGATACTACCATCACTGACTACACCAAAGATGTTTCCTTCATCAAGATCATCAATGGCACTCATTTTGCATTTTTGAATCATGACCTGCAATAAGGGTGCAGACTCCACAAAAGCATCCTATTCATCGGGCGGAGGTACCTATACACTCAAAGACAGTACCTATACTGAACATCTCGAATATTGCAATGCAAGAAACTGGGAAGGAAATAATTTCACATTTACGGTAACACTAAAAGGAGATACGCTGATACAGCAGGGTATTGAAAAAATAGAAAGTGAGGGAGTGAACCGGATCAATATTGAAAAATATGTGAAGGTTGGGGATTGAGCGTTGAAAGTTGAAAGTTCATTCGCCGCGGCGAACAAAGTTCGATGAGGAGTGTTCCAGGTTTCGGGTATCAAGGGTTGGGTTTCGAAGCATTAAAATGAAAGAACTTTACGATTCGGAATAAATCTCTGAAGCTGACAGAACTTGAAACCCGAAACTTGATATTCAATTTCCATTCAGAAGTCATAACTCCCACCTACCTCACCAGCGTAACCGTTCCTTTCTTCAGCACATCTCTCCCATCGATATCAGTAAAGGAGATAATGTAAACATAAACTCCCACTCCCTGTTCAGTACCTCTGAATCTGCCATCCCAACCTACAGTTTGATTGGTACTTTCATACATCAATGATCCCATCCGATTCCATACCTGCATTTTAAACTTTGTTACCGGTGCAGGAAAAATCGGACGGAATATTTCATTGGTTCCGTTCTTATCGGGAGTGAATGCATTGGGTATCCACACATCCTTGCAGTCATAGAAAAATATCTTTACAGAATCTACTCCCCTGCATCCGTTCCGGTCCACTACATTGAGCAGGTACATTCCATTCATGGTAACATCTATCGACTCCCCTGTTTCTCCTGTACTCCACAAATATTCAATATAACCCGGAACAAACAGGTGAACCGTGTTGCCACGACACAGGCTCGTGTCTGATCTCATGAAATTTTTGGGCAACGGATCAATGCGCAAAATATTCAGTTCCGCGGAGTCAATACACCCATAACTATCAGTAACACTTACACTATAATGCCCGGTGACTGTGGTACTGAATGTCGGATTCGTACTACCGTCCTGCCAAACATAAGACACGAATGTTCCCGGGTTCATCACCAAAGTATCACCGATACAAATGCCCCTGTCCAGACCCAGATTCGGCTTGGGGCGCGGATGTACCGTCAGGTTAGTAGTGATGATAGAATCACAACCGAGGAAATTTGTCAGCGTGTCATAATAGGTTCCTGAGACGGTCTGCAAACTTCCGCCAGCGAGATAGGTGTAGCCCTCGCATATCTCGGCATTGACCGTAGTAAAACTTCTTGGCTTCACGGTGAGGTAAAGTGTCCTTGTGCTATCACATCCATTAGCAGCTTTGAATACATCCACATAAATTCCGCTGGTGGTGTAACCTTCAAATACATCTCCATCACAAATGACGGCTGTTACTGTTTTACTTCGTGTAGGCTTTACCGTCAGGTATAGTGTTCTTGTACTATCACAGCCCATAGAAGATGGATAAATATCCACATAAGTACCGGAAGTAGTGTGGCCTGCATAGTTCTCTCCGGCACATATAGAAGTAGTAATGGTTGTAAATTTCAAAGGATTCACCGTAAGGTTGAGCACTCTTGTACTGTCACACCCGTTGACCGCAGTATAAAGATCAACATACGTTCCTGACACGGTATGCCCTGCGTAATTCTGCCCCTGGCAGATGGAGGTAGTTACCGTTGTATTGTAAACAGGGTTTACCGTAAGATGAAGTGTGCGAATACTATCGCATCCGTTCACTCCATAATAAGTATCTACATAAGTACCAGAGGTGGTATGTCCCGTATAATTCTGGCCATTACAAATAGTAGAATAAATGGTAGTACGTGCAATAGGCTTCACTGTGAGGTAAACAGTGCGGGCACTGTCACAACCATTGACAGCAAAATAATGATCAATATAAGTTCCTGAAGTAGTATGGCCGTAATAATTCTGTCCTTCGCATATCGCAACACTCATTGTCGTTTTAAACGTTGGCTTTACCGTTAGATACAACGTGCGGGTGCTATCACAACCATTCACTGCCGAATACACATCTACATAAGTCCCCGAGGTAGTGTGTCCGGCATAATTCTGACCGGCACAAATAGAAGTAGTAACTGTGGTAGCAAACACCGGCTTCACCGTCAGGATCAGTGTACGAATGCTATCACATCCGGTATTCACACTCACTAAAGTATCGATGTAGGTTCCGGATTTGGTATATCCGGCATAATTTTTTCCATCACAGATGGAAGCGTATATCGTTGTCCGGATTGTTTGTGCAATGGAAATATTATTGAGATAATTGGATTCTACAAGGGGAGCATTTGGAAATACAACAGGAACAGAAATACCTGAATCATTCACAGCAATATAAATCTGTTCAAGCCCTTTGTAGCCCACATTTAAGACATGACTAAAGCACATATAGCAATACCCGCCCGGCACGTCATAGGGAAGGTAATAGGTCGTTGGCAATTTATTAGCTCCGGCATATCTTGGATCAGCATCATAAAAACTCACCGGAGTCCCCTTGGGTATAGGAGCATAGCCATTGTTTGCAATACAAAAATTGATCTGCACTTTATTACCTCCATAGCATGAATAATATCCGGAAAAAGGATAAGCATCAGCAGTAGGATCCAATACCGAAACAGCAAAGTAATCCGTAGTATCCGAACAGCTACCATTGGTAGCTACCAACCTGATTTTATAATTCGCAGGGTCCGGGAATATATATTTGAAATGAACATTGGTACTCTCCACATGTTCTGACATTCCCTTATCATTACTGACCAACCATTGATATGTTGCACCATTGTACGAAGTATTTGTAAACTGGATACTATCAGTATAGATCCCCGTCTTCGAAGCGATTACTTCTTTATCTGAATAGAACCTGGCAGTAACGCCGCATCCTGTGATAACATAAGAAGTATATGCTGCAAAGCAACCGGGTGTGTTGAAAGCTTTGAGAGTGATTTTGTCTTTCTTTGCTGTATTAAAGACATACGAGAAATTGGTAGCAGTTGATACCACCACATCATTCACCAACCATTCGAATTTGGATGCACCCACAGAGGTATTGGTAAAATTGATGGTATTGCCAATTACAGAATAATCAACATCTCTTGTAAAGCCGGCGACAATACTTTCAGCACATGGCGGGTCACATTCATTCTTCAACAGTCCGGCCCGCTGCGTGAGAATAGCGGCTCTCATCCGATCTGCCTGCCCCTGCGTAAATTGATTGGCACAAGCTCCATTTCCATAATCCATAAAATTGGTAACCTGGTCTGGTGCGTCATAGTTGAAAAACCCATTCGAATAACTCGACAAAGTATCTGTGTTGCACGAATTAGGAGTGCCTACGCAGCCCGGAGCTTTAGAATTATCAGGAGGTGTATCACAGACCCGGTCGCCATCAGTGGTGCAATCATAATTGGCGCAGCCGCCTTCGAATGTATGATACAATCCGAGGTAATGTCCCATCTCATGAGCGAGTACACTACCAAATCCCGGAACAACAATACCATCCAAAGAGCCACCTCCGGGAGGCATGGTAGCATATCCACCGATGCGTGCACGCGACCATGCACCACAACCAAACGTTGCATAATTTTCAGATTCGATATTCGTGATGAGCCAGATATTAATATACCGATTCGGATCCCATTGAATCAGGTTTTTCAATTTAGCATCTTCTATTTGTTTGTTGAGGGAGTTGGAAAAGAATGAAATGGTGCGCGTAATACCCGTTGTGATGCCACTATCCGGATCTGTTTTTGCAAGGCAGAACCTGATTTTGGTATCTGCTCCTGCACTCGCAGCATAAGGTCCGGACTTGCTGAATGCATCGTTCAGAAGTTGAATGCCTAAAATAACCTGCGCATCCGTGATAGCATAAGGATTCGTATTGATGATATGCACTACCACGGGAAGCGTGAGTGTATCTCCGGGAAGTTTTTTCAATGCAGACCGTATCTCACGGTTCATCTGGTCTTCTTTTCTTTTGAATTCGGGATTGCTACGCAAGATCCGAAGTGTTGCATCCATCGCACAAAGTGCAGTAGCATTTTGATGTGCTGCTATAGAATCAACCACGTGTTGTGGCAATCGCTGCTGTGCATTTGCTTCAGGATGAAGCATGCAACAACCAAGGAGAAAAGAAACACTTACCAACCTAAACTTAAATTTCCTCATAGGACAGAGAATTATTCTTTCTGCTTATTCAGATCAGGGAAGATCAAAGTCAAAACAACCAGGAGCCTTTAGGAGCAGTTATTTATCTGGACCAATCCCTGCATGCTGAATAAATGGTTTTGGTGAAATTCAAAGTGTAAGTAAAAAATACAGAATGAAGGTATATTTTATTTTCCGGAATAGGAAGCGAAGAGAACAATTTTCTATGCTGCGACCAGAGGGAATAGGTAAAGCATAAACTTCTGTCGCGGAATTAGAAATAATTTTATAATCGCTGTTTGAAATGGAGAGCCATCAATTCTTCAATGCCTTACTTCCTGGCGCTTTCCGCCAAGAGTTTTGTTGACAATGGGGATGAGGAATAGCATAAATCTGCCGATAATGGGATTCGCAAAACTCACCAGCCATGAGAGAAGAAACACGGCGGGGATAGCCAATGACCTTCTTTGCCCAATGATCCTTTCTTCTCGTGATGGCACAATCGTAGCTACGCCATTCTTTGGATTGTAAATATAATTTCTCAATACAAAATCCATAATACCCAGGCAACAAATGTTGGCAACATATATCCCAAATGGAGCTTGTAGATGGATTCGTTCGCTGAAAGAATACTGGCTGTAAACACTAGTGGAATAAGGCATCAATACCACAAAAAACAAAAAAACAAGATTGAGCCAGATCAATCCGGGTGTGTAATTCACAACAAAGCCAAAGGATTTGTGATGCAAAAACCAATATAGCCCGACCAGGAAAAAACTGATAACAAATCCAAAAAATTTTGGAGACTCATTGATCAAGGAAATCAGAAAATCTTTGTCAGTTCCGTTAGCAGGTAAATCAGGTACACTAAAACTCAGTACCATCAATGTGATCGCTATTGCAAACACCGCATCCGTGAACAGGATGAGACGATCAATTTGAAATCCTTTTCTTTCAGGATGATGTTGGTATGCCATACTGTGAAACTGTCTTTAACCTGACAAATGTATAACTACTTCTTTTTAAAACAGGGAATGATACCCGATAGTCCCTGATACCCCTCAGCGTGTCAGTGCTCTAAAGGTTATATGCAATTAAGGCTATGGTTTTCGGAAAGCGATAAACTCAGGGAATCTCTCAATGTAAATGTGATTTTTTTGCAAAAGCATATTAAAATACAATTTAGTCTTCTATCAATTTTATCTAAAGAAATAATATTAATTTCACACAAGGAAGTATTCAAGGAAAGCAAGGATAAATCTCAAAATTAATTTGCTTGTGAAAGCCCGATTCATACCGCTGCTCATTATGGGGTTGGTCGTTGGATGCCATCCTGCTAATAAACTGAAAAAGTCAAATAAAGATGATTTAGCCGAACCTCTCAATGTACTTCACGAAATCAAGGATAAAACTGCCGGAAGTAAAATTGTATTCCTCACTTTCGAAATAACAGAAACAGACAGTACAAAAGAGGCTTACAATTTTAGACTGATAAATAAAATATTCAGCAACGGCACTTTAAAGAAAAGCCCATTTCCCTCAATTCCTGCCTATGAACAAAATCATTTCTATTGTGAACTCAGTTCAGCGGATAACCAGAGAATAGGGCTGATAAAGACTGATGATCCACTCAATAGAGTTTTTGAATTCCCCGGAGAGGAAAAAGATTTGGGTAAACAAGTGATCCGGAGGCCCTCCGGGCAATTTACCATCAGGTTTCAATTTGATAAGAATATTAAATTCCTTTCAATATTCAAACTTTCAAATAACAACCCAAAACTTCTAAAAAAGATATATTATGCAGCACTGTAAACTTTACTCAAATAATTATCTCTGTTTAGGGGTGATTCTTTTCATCTTATTCCTATCACCCACATTTTCCAATGGACAGGTATTCCCGATGGATACTATAATGAAAAACGGAGAACGGCCAAACAGGGTCAACCTTGTATTTTTGAGCGATGGCTATCAGAGTTCGGAGTTGAATACATTCAAAACGAATGCTACTGATTTCAACAATGCCATATTTGCACAGACTCCGTTTAAGGAATACAAAAACTTCTTCAATTCATTTATCATAAAGGTTCCTTCCAATCAATCCGCCGCCAAACACCCGGGCAATGCTACTGATGAAAGTTCTTCCGGAGGGCAACCCATCATCAATCCCGACAACTATTTTCAAAGCACATTTGATTATGGGTTGATTCACTGGTTGCTGGTGCCTCAAAATAATTTAGCAGTAAGTAATGTGTTAGCCAGCAATCTTCCGGATTATGACCAGGGTTTTGTGATCGTGAATTCTACCTACTATGGTGGCTCCGGAGGATCTCTTGCCACAGCATCTATCAATGTCAACTCTAAGGAGGTTGCATTGCATGAGATTGGGCATTCCTTTGCCGGCCTCGCAGATGAATATTGGGCAGGCACCATTTATGCCAGAGAAACCTACAACATGTCGCAGGATAACAACCCTTCCACCAACCGATGGAAAGGATGGCTTGGCTTCAATGGGGTTGGTATTTATCCCTATGGTACTGCTGCACCTCAAAATATCTGGTACCGCCCTCATCAGACATGCAAGATGCAATTTCTGAATTATCCTTTTTGCCCCGTCTGCACACAACGTATAGTAGATCGAATCCATGAGCTGGTGAAAATGATAGACACCTACAGCCCAGGTACCACTTCGTTTTCACTTACCAACACCAATAATGTCGATTTTTCCATCACACATATTTTAAGCATACCTTCCACAATGACGGTAAACTGGTATCTCAATGGAGGCAGCACACCTTTTGCCACCAATGTGGATAATGTAAGTATTCCTTATACAGATTTTGCCAGCGGAGCTAATACTGTGAAAGCAGAAGTGATAGACAATACATCATTTTCAAAAACATATTTACCCGCAGCAGGATATATCAATAGCATTACATGGAATGTCGACAAAGGTGCATTGCCAGTTATTCTCAGGTCATTCGAAGGAAGGGTAAATGCTCAAAACCAGGGAGAATTAAATTGGAAAGTGGAGAATCCGGATGAAGTAGCCTCATTCGATATTGAAAAGAGTAAAGAGGGCACTACTTTTTCACGACTTGCTTCTATAGAGGGAAACCCCCGCAATAGCAATTACCATTTTACTGACCCTTCTCTCTTGATTCCTTACACCTATTACAGGCTTGCCATGTACGACAGAGATGGTAAAAAAAATTACAGTGGTATCATCAAACTCATGAATCCATTTGATAAATCATACTTTAAAGTTTACCAGGATCCTGATGCAAGGCAGTATCATTTCAATTGCGTGCTTTCAGGCAATGCAGATGTAAGCGTAAGTATTATTTCAGCAAATGGTTCCATGATCTTCAGAAAAGATTTTGGAAAGGTTAGTACACAGGTAGATTATGATTTTAGCCTTGCAGGGAAACCCGCAGGATTATACTTTATGAATATTTATATAGATGGCAGAAAGTACAATACGCAACTTCTGGCAAAATAGAATTGAAAGAATATGATGCAGGATATTGTAGATTGGAAAGCCAGGCGAGGGATACTCTCCCATTCTGAAAACGGAAGATTTGGAATTACTCAAACATCATTCGGAATATAGAAATTCATTCTTTCGTTCCTCCTCTTCTATTTTTTCGAAAGAAGAGAGGATATCAGCTTTTCCTTTTTGAACAAAAACCGTGTGTTCAAAATGAGCAGAAGGTTTACCATCCTTTGTTACAATAGTCCATCCATCTTCTTCAGTGAATATATCTTTCTTACCCATATTGATCATTGGCTCTATAGCAATAACGAGCCCTTCCTTCAGCACGGTGCCACTTCCTCTCTTACCATAGTTTGGAACTTGTGGATCTTCATGCAGATTGTTTCCCAGCCCATGCCCTACCAATTCCCTCACTACACCGTATCCGTGTAGCTTTTCAGTATGTTGTTGCACGGCATTTGCGATATCTCCTACGCGATTACCGGCAATGGCTTTTTCGATGCCTTTGTATAGCGACTCTTTGGTAATGGTCAACAGTTTTATCACTTGCGGAGCAGCTTCTTTCAGTACAAAAGTATAAGCACTGTCCCCATGATAGTTATTTATAAAAGCTCCTACATCTACAGATACCACATCGCCTTCCTTGAGAGGAACATCATTTGGGAATCCATGCACGACGGCTGCATTTACCGAAATGCAACACGCATAAGGGTAACCGTGATAGTTTTTAAAGGATGGCGTAGCGCCATGATCCCGAATGTATTCTTCTGCACGGTCATTCAGTTGCATTGTAGTAACACCAGGCTTTAGCATTTTTGCTGTTTCTGCAATCGCTTCGTTTACAATCTTGCAACTCAGGCGAATCAGTTCTGCTTGCTCGGCTGTTTTGTAAATAATCATATCAGTTCAATTCATATAAAAAGCCCCGGCACTTCCAGGGCTTTAGTGTCAAACAATATTTTTCACTTCCTTTCTCAATAACCACCGGTTATTCCGGGAGCAGCCGTTGATTGCCTTCCCTGGAGCCGTCCGGTCGTCATCAATCCATCATACTGGCGCATCAACAATTGAGTCTCTACCTGCTGCAGTGTATCCAACACCACCGCAACCATGATCAGCAATGAAGTACCACCATAGAAGGTAGCAAAGCCCTGGGTAACTCCCAAAAGTTGCACGAATCCCGGCAGAATACCTACGATAGCCAGCAACACAGAACCCGGCAAGGTAATCCTGTCCATGATTGTACCAATATAATCAGTAGTCGGCTGTCCTGGTTTTACACCGGGAATAAATCCATTACTACGCTTCAGGTCGTCACTCATCTGCTTGGGATTAAAGATCAAAGCGGTATAAACGAATGTAAACGCAATGGTCATAAATCCATAAACGATCATATAAACACCATTTGTAGGCTCTGTAAAATAGCGAGCCCAGTTCTTTCCGGATGTTTGGAATCCTACAAAAACAGTTGGCAGAAACATAATGGCCTGTGCAAAGATGATAGGCATTACACCAGCCGCATTCACTTTCAAAGGAAGGAATTGACGTGCTCCACCAAACTGCCTGTTACCTACGATTTGTTTTGCATAGTTTACCGGTACTTTTCTTACTCCCTGTACCAATACAATCAATCCGAGTATGACAGCAATGAATGCCGCTATTTCAAGTGTGAACTGCAGCAACCCCAAACCACCTTTTGTGGATTTAGCTGAGAATTCCTGAACAAATGATTGTGGCAAGCGAGCAAGGATACCAATCATGATGATCAAAGAAGTACCATTGCCAAGGCCTTTATCAGTGATCTTCTCACCAAGCCACATTACAAACAGAGTACCCACGGTAAGAATCACAACAGTAGAGAACCAGAAGAATCCCTGGTAGGCCGGCAGTAATGCTTCCTGGTTGGTAGATTTCAGGAATCCGATGTAGGCTGCAGCCTGGAAGGCTGTAACGATCACAGTCAGATAACGAGTCCACTGGTTAATTTTTTTCTGTCCGCTTTCGCCTTCTTTCTGAATCTTGCTGATCTGCGGTACCAGCACTGTTACCAACTGCATGAAGATACTTGCAGAAATGTAAGGCATGATACCAAGTGCAAAAATGGATGCCTTAGAAAAAGCACCACCGACGAAAGCATCCAGCAGGCCCAGCATACCACCCTGGGTGCTGTTATGAAGGTTCGAAAGTTTATTAGGATCAATACCTGGCAAAACAATAAAAGAACCCACACGGTAAACAAGGATCAGCAACAATGTGTAGATGATCTTTTTACGCAGTTCTTCTATCGTCCAGATATTTTTAAGTGTTTTGATAAATTTCTTCACAGAAGATCAGATTTAATTTGTAAGGGCTTACAAATATCAATGAAATTATTTGATTATTTCCACGCTTCCGCCTGCAGCTTCGATGGCAGTCTTGGCTTTCTGGCTTATTGCATTCACTTTGAAAGCAATAGAGGCTTTGATCTCTCCGCTCGCCAAAATTTTAACGCTATCGAACTGGCTGATCAGGTTATTGATGTACAAGTTTTCGGGAGTAAATTCTTTGATCTCGTACTTTTCCAACAACTGATCAATTTGACCGAGGTTAAATATTTTATATTCTACCCGGTTATTATTTTTAAAACCTCTTTTTGGAATACGTCTTTGAATAGGCATCTGACCACCTTCGTGCGCCATTTTGATTTTGTAACCGGCACGGCTCTGTGCACCTTTGTTACCTTTTGTAGAAGTACCACCCTTTCCGGATGCTTCCCCACGGCCTAATCTTTTCTGCTTGTGTGTTGCGCCCTGAGCAGGCTTTAACTGATTTAACTGCATGAATTTTTAATTTACTTAACGCCCGTTTCTTACAGGCTCGCTTTTAAAAAAAATGATTCTATACAAAAGAAAGAACCGGTCAGGCCAGTCCTTCTACTTTTACTAAGTGATCCACCTTCTTTACCATACCCAGAATCTGAGGAGTAGCCTCCACTTCTTTCGTGGCATGAAGTTTATTGAGGCCCAATGCCTTCAGTGTATCTTTTTGTCTTTGTGAACGGTCAATACCGCTTTTTATCTGAGTGATTTTGATCTTCTTCATAATGCTATCTGATTAACCGTTAAAAACTTTTTTCAGAGATATGTTTCTTGTCTTGGCTACTGTTACCGGCTCACGCAATAAACTCAATGCCTTCACTGTAGCCTTTACCACATTCTGAGGGTTGGCAGATCCTAATGACTTTGCAAGTACGTCTGTAATTCCAGCACTCTCCAATACTGCACGCATACTGCCTCCTGCAATTACGCCTGTACCATGAGCGGCAGGCTTTATCAATATCTTTGCTGCTCCGTCCTTGCACCACTGCTCGTGAGGAATGGTACCTTTAGAAACCGGAACTTTGATCAGGTTCTTTTTGGCATCTTCGATTCCTTTGGTAATGGCTTCCTGTACTTCTTTTGCCTTGCCCATACCCTGGCCTACTACCCCATTCTCATCACCTACTACTACCAGTGCAGAGAAACTAAAAGCACGGCCACCTTTGGTTGTTTTTACAACTCTGTTGATGGCAACTACTTTTTCCTTTAATTCCAGTTCGGAGCCTTTTACTCTTTGATTAGATTTCACCATTGTAATTGTTTCTGTGTCGCCGGCCAATAGCCGGATGATTTTAAATATTTTTAGAATTTCAATCCACCTTCGCGTGCACCTTCAGCCACTGCCTTCACACGGCCATGATAGAGATATCCGCCTCTGTCAAAAACCACTTCGCTGATTCCCAATTCAACTGCTTTACGGGCAATTGCAGCTCCTACCAGTTTGCCGGAATCTACTTTGTTCCCTTTTTGCGCAGCAATGT
>JBDHYH010000108.1:0-13331 GCA_039811325.1 Chitinophagaceae bacterium
TATGCGGGGAGGAAAAATAATGCAGACGGTATTTACAACAGTCAAGCTTTTTTCATTGTTTGGGCTGATCCTGGTTGGGTTTCTCTTTGTGAAAGAGAGTTTTTGGAGTACTAACTGGACTACCGGAATGGCTGCAACCCAATTGGAAAAAGCCGGAGGTGAGTTCGTGAAGGGGGGAGGATGGTTCTCTATTTCAGGTACTGTTCTGATAGGCGCCATAGCGGCTTCGATGGTTGGTTCTCTGTTTAGTAGCGACTCATGGAATAATGTGACCTTTATAGCAGGAGAAATAAAGAACCCGGCGCGAAACATTGGCCTTGCCTTATTCCTCGGAACTTTTACCGTATGTTCTATTTATGTATTGACCAACCTGATGTACCTGAATGTACTACCATTGAATGAAATTGCATTTCCCGGAGGGGATCGTGTGGCTGTAGCAGCATCAGATAAAATATTTGGAAGTGCAGGTGCGATTATCATTGCGGTAATGATCATGATCTCCACATTCGGTTGTAATAATGGGATCATACTTGCCGGTGCACGGGTGTATTATACAATGGCCAACGATCGTTTATTTTTCAAGAAGGCCGGACGTTTGAATAAGAACGCCGTGCCTGAGTGGGCACTTTGGGCACAAGCGGTGGTTGCTTCTATTCTTTGCCTGAGTGGAGGTTACAACGATCTGTTGGATATGATTGCCTTCGTAGTAGTCATATTCTATGTACTTACGATTATTGGCATTTTTGTATTACGCGTCAAGCGACCTGATGCACATCGTCCATATAAGGCATTCGGATACCCGGTGATTCCCGCTATTTACATTGTGATGGGGATAGTGTTCTGCATTTTCCTTGCCATCTTTAAACCACTCTATACGCTTTGGGGACTTGGTATTGTAATTGTTGGTATTCCGGTTTATTACCTGACAGTTGCAGGATATAAAAATCAAAAGCGAAAGGCTTATGAATGATTTGAATCTTGAAAAAGTATTTGCTGATATTTCCAAATTGAAAGTGGCTGTAATAGGCGACATCATGCTGGACACTTATTTGTGGGGGAATGTGGAGCGCATTTCGCCGGAAGCACCGGTACCTGTTGTGTCATTGGTGCGAAATGAAAGGAGGATTGGTGGAGCGGGAAACGTGGCATTGAATGTTCGGCAGTTAGGTGCGCATGTGGCTGTCATCACTTTGCTTGGCATTGATGATGGGGGTACAGAAGTAAAACAACTCTTGCAGGAAAATGGTATAGACGCCAGGTTTATCATTACCAGCCGCAAAAGGATCACTACAAATAAGACGCGGATTATCAGCCGCAACCAGCAGATGCTCAGAGTGGACAATGAGATTACTCATGATCTGGAACCTGATGATGAAGAAAAGATGATGGGTATTATTGAGAAGTACCTGCAAGCAGAGAAGCCGGATGTGGTCATTCTGGAAGATTATAATAAAGGAATCTTTACCCAAAGGATCATTCGCGAGACGATGACGCTTTGCGAAAAAGCAGGTGTAATCATAACAGTAGATCCTAAACGAAAAAACTTTTTTGAGTTTAATGGGGCTACAATTTTCAAGCCCAATCTCGCCGAGGTGGTGAATGCTCTGAACCTTCTGCCAGAAACGGTTTCTGAGGACTGGCTTTCAAAAATACATACGCTCTTGTCGGAACAGTTGAAACACACTTTTTCACTCATTACCTTATCTGAAAAAGGTATTTTTTTTGGCGCCAAAGGCAAGGAAGCAATTATTCCGGGTCATAAGAGAGAAATAGCAGATGTAAGTGGTGCAGGCGATACTGTTATAGCAGTTGCCTCATTGGCTTATGCAGCCACGAAGGATATCACCTTTGCGGCAAAGTTGGCTAATTTAGCCGGCGGACTCGTATGTGAAGAAGTAGGTACGGTACCCGTAAGTGTGGAACGGCTGGTGAAGGAGGCAGAACGATTGTTAGGTGGATCTCCCACAACAGAAAATGAACAGAAGAAAGTTACTTCAACTCAATCATAAAATTCTATGATGCAAAAATATTGTTTAGCCCTTCATGGTGGAGCCGGCACCATTCTGAAGGAGGATATGACTCCTGAACTGGAGCAACAATACATGGACGGACTGAAGGAATCCCTGGAGGCCGGTTATGCTGTGCTGAAAAAAGGTGGTACGGCAATGGAAGCTGTGAAACAGTCTGTAATTGTTTTGGAGGATAGCCCTCTTTTCAATGCTGGCAAAGGCGCTGTATTTACCAAGAAAGGTATCAATGAACTGGATGCAGCAATCATGGACGGAAGTACGCTCGATGCAGGAGCTATTGCGGGTGTACGAAACGTCAGAAATCCGATAGTATTGGCAGAGGAAGTGATGTTGCATAGCGGCCATGTTTTTTTATCAGGAAAAGGGGCCAATGACTTCGCCATCAAGCAGGGAGTACACCTGGAGCCGGATGAATATTTCTTCTCTCAATACCGGTATGATCAATGGCGTGCGATTCGTGACAGCAATATGTATCAATTGGATCATAAAGGTGATAAACTGGTGAGCCTTTTGAAGGACAAAAAATTCGGAACTGTAGGCGCAGTAGCATGCGATAGCAAAGGCAATGTGGCTGCAGCTACTTCTACAGGAGGCATGACCAATAAACGATATGGCAGGATAGGGGATAGCCCAATGATCGGTGCAGGTACTTATGCCAACAACAAAACTTGTGCTATCAGTTGCACAGGGCATGGAGAAATTTTTATCAAAGCAGTAGCTGCTTATGACGTAAGTTGCCTGATGGAGTATAAAGGGCTTTCATTGCAAGAGGCTTGTGAGGAAGTGGTAATGAAAAAATTAGTAGCATTGGAGGGCGAGGGCGGTCTTATCGGAGTAGATTCATCCGGTAATTGCTCTCTCATATTTAATAGTGCCGGAATGTACCGTGCGTTCAGAAACAGTGATGGAGATAGTGCTGTCAGCATTTATGGGAATTAATTTTGAATTAGAAGCGCATGAAGAAGAAAGCGATTATTGTGGCTGCAGGAAGCGGCAGTAGAATGATGACAGAAATTCCAAAACAATTCCTGCTCATCGATGGCAAACCATTACTATATTATACGATCAGGTCATTCATTGATGCCTTTGATGACATGGAAATTATCCTGGTACTGCCTGGCGAACATATCGCAAAAGGCATGGAGATCATTGATGGATTTTTTGATCCTTCGCGTTTTAGTATTTGCGAAGGAGGCGGTACACGTTTTGAGTCAGTCCAAAACGGGCTTTTTAGAATCGATGAAGAATGTATTGTATTTATACACGATGGCGTGCGTTGCCTGGTATCTCCCGAATTGATTCGCAGATGCTACTATTCGGCAGTGGAAACTGGTACCGCCATTCCTGTTATATCGAGCAAGGATAGTGTCCGGATTGAAACAGGTGAAAGCAATGAAGCAATCAGTCGTGATAGTGTAAGGCTGGTACAGACGCCACAGGTATTTCACAGCAGGATCATCATCCCGGCATACCAGATAGCATATAAAGAACATTTTACTGATGAAGCTTCTGTGGTGGAATCGTATGGAATTAAGTTGCAATTGGTACCCGGTGAAGAAAATAATATTAAAGTAACTACTCCTATTGATCTCTTCATTGCAGAGCGATTACTTTCTGATAAATTCTCTAATTGAGTAGATCGACTTTTGAAGTAGATTTAACTGGTTAATCCTTACTCTTGTGTATGGCTGCGGCTCCGGTGAAAATTTTTCAAAATAGAATTTTATACCTGGTATCTCAGATCCTTCAAAATCGAAGATTAATTGATTTCCGGAGTACTCCCGGATAACTTCATGCAACAGGTACGCATTAGCACCTGCTTGCCTTCCTTTAATGCTGGTGGCTGACAGTATTCCATAAATTCTGTTTTGATCTTTCAGGAATAAGCCAAATGCGAGATTTTCATTTTGGCGGGAGATTATTTTACGGCAAATGATTCGCCCGTTATTTTCATAATAGCAGCATAGAGACCGGAAATTATTTACTGCCTGTAACGAGAGCCTTTTAACCCTTGGAAAGATTTCTTTAATGTAGGAAGTGATGGCTTCATCAATGTGAGCATTGTCGTAGATCAGCCTGTGTGATTCTGCTTTGGTAAAGAGGTCTTTTCTGAATTTTTTTTTCAGATCATCAAATGGTTTTGAAAGGTCAAGAATGTAGTTACAGCACTTCTTTCCAATGAGCAGGTCATTTGCATAGTTGAAATTCAAATCGATCAAAGGCGCATTGCGTGTTGCCATCTCCACAAATTCATGTAAGGATCCGGTATTGTTTTTTATTTGAAAAACGCCTAATTGCTGGGTGAAGGGAGGTTGGAAAGCATAGTTGATTCCTAATTTGCTCTTGACAGGAAGCGGCATTAATGATTCTTCATCTTCAGCAATGAGGGCAGACCATCCCGGGCACATGTGATCGAGATACACAGATTCGGCATAGATAAGCCGGTTGGAACTGGCAGCAATCCGAGCATCCCATTGAGCTTTATCAATGTCCCTGTTTTGTATAAACCGGATATTACGGATTCTGTTCATCGGTCAGTAATTTATTAACTTCTTCAATCTGAAATTCTGAATGTTTATACTGAAAGAAATGTTGGTCCAGAATCTTTTTTCTTTTGCTATTGTTGATTTGAAATAATCACGGTACACTTTGCTGTAGAGAATGGGAATATAAATATTGATGATATTGTGTACTATTGAAAGTTGTAATCCGGCATCGTAAAGAAATTTACCAGTCTCTGCTTCTTTTTGCCATGCTTCTGCATAAGTACCGATATCGAGAAATGCTTTTAGATCAATATCTAATGGAATTATAGAGAATGGGTTTACTTTTTTGGGAATACTTGTATTGAGGTTCAATGCAGCCAACCAATTGTCAGTTTTACCTACTTTATTGGACAGCAGGTCTGTTCTTACTTTGAATCCACCATCTCTGATCATTATTTGCTGGGAGGGTAATTTGTCAAATTCATTTCTGCCTAAGAAGTAATTGGAATAGGTATAGTCTTCATCACCATTCGGGCCGGTCATGTTCAGGTGATAACGGTCTGTACTGAATTGTTTGTAAATAGTCTTATCTCCAAGGTACATAAACTTACCCGCAAAAAGCCTTGCATTCAGGCCGCCCTCCTTTTTGTAATTGAAGAAATATTTTCCTTCAAAGGCAAGCCTTAAGAACTCGTTCGATTGCTCAGCCTTTAGCAGTGCACTAAAAGGATACAATGCTCTCTGGTCATCATAGCTGAGTTGTAGTTGATTCAGATAATGCGCATGATCGGGGTAGCTGATCACAGTTTCCTCAATTATAGAATCATATTGAAACCGAATGGACTGCTCATTGATAAAAAACGTTTTCCATTGCACAAAAGCATTTACATCGCTTCTTGGATTCTTATTTCTGAATGTCAACTTCACAGCAGGGACTATTTTTGAAAACTTCATAAAATTTTTCTGCCCGGTAGAGTCCGTGTAGTCATCCATGTTAAACGTAGCACCACTCAATGAAATCTCAAATTTTCTGATTTTCCCATAAGATGTATGAGTATATCCTGCCCTGCCGATTCCGACAAATGATTTGCTGCCGGTACTATACATGGGGCTGATGAAAAAATGAAATGGAGGTTCGGGCAATGTGTAATTGTGAATAACAATTCCTGCCATTAACTTATCATAATAGTTGTATCCAAGTGCCGGTGAAACAAAAAGGTAATCATACCTATCAGTATGTCGAAAGCTGAATAGTGGCGCTACTTTGAATTTCTTTTTTGGTGGTGGTGTTGCGTATCCTTTGGTATCCAGCAGATGGAAAAGTGAGTCAACATTCCGACCACTCACCTTCATAACTATGTTTTTAAAATCATCAGGCCCCGGGTGCCTGAATTTCCATTGTGAATAGTATTCTTTCATACACTTTTCAAATACATCCTTTCCTAAGAATTGCTCAAGCTGGGCCAGCCAAAGAGATGTTTTATAATAAGCGGAGAGATCGTAATTTTTTTCAGAAAATTCAGATGATGGTGTGTTGATGGGTTGATCAGTTTTTGCGGCTATAGCATTCCGGTACAGAAAATTATTTTCGTCTAAAGCAAATTTATTCGCGAATAATTCCTTCGGATTTTTTTTTGAGTCGTTGGCCTGCTCGTTCTTCGTTTCTTTCTCAGTAAAGAAAGTATTTATGCCTTCATCCATCCAGGGGTATTGTCGTTCATTTGAAGCAAGAGCGGCATAAAACCAGTTATGCCCTGATTCATGATCTATCATCTGCCGTAAATTCCCGGTACTTAAATTAGTTTCGATATTGGTGATGGTAGGATACTCCATACCTCCACTGAATGGGGCAGGCGTGGCTACTACTTTCGCAACCTCGTAGGGATAAGGGCCCAATGCACCTTCCCTCACCCTGATGGATTCCTTCATCATATCGAGTCCCTTCTTCCATAAAGTATTACCCCTCTCATAATAGGCGTATAAGGAAATGGTGCGCCCATCTATTGAAGTCATCCGGGCACTGTCCACTGTCAGATTTGGTGCTGCGAACCATGCAAAGTCGTGGATGTTGTCTTGTTCAAAAACGATTGATTTTGTTTTGCCATCAGAATGTTGAAGTTTCTCAATTCCTGTCGCTGCCACTGAAAAATTATCGGGAACTGTAATCGTGACTTTGTATTTCCCAAATTCACCATAGAACTCTCCCTGGTCCAGGTAGGGCATCGGATGCCATCCATTTTTATCATATACAGCCGGCTTGGGATACCACTGGGTGATCGCAAAAAAATCACCTGTATATCCTCCACGCGACCACAGGTAGGGTATCTTTTCATAAAAGGGTGTGTGTAGCAGAATGCTGTCCCCGGGAGCCAGAGGTGAAGGCAGTGTAAGTTTTGCGACATCAATGTATAATGGGTGGTCTTCCAGGAATGCATCTTTTGCATCTACCTGAAAGTTTAGTCTGTTGATGTATCCTCTCTTATCATCATCACTAAAATAGAAATCAGTTCTTCCATTTTGTAACAATTGTTCTCCAAATGCGGTCGACTCATCTTTGTAGGCATTTGGCCAGAGATGAATCCAAATAAATTTCAATGTATCCGGAGAATTGTTGGTGTATTGCATGTCAACGGTGCCATCGAGTGATTGAGACTCCGGGTGAAGAGTTACCCGGATTACAAAATCTGCTTTTTGCTGGAAATATTTCGGTTGTTGACCATAGAATATCTGCGGCAATAGAAAGCATAAGCAGCAAATCAATGTTCTCACGGTGATGATTTTTTCAAAAATAGAATTTTATTGCTATTGAGTTGTAAGTTGAAAATCATTGTCTCAGTCAGTTTTCTTAGTAACGGCCTTTGGCTCGGTTGGTGCGCTGCCGTGCTTACTTCTTGCACCAATTAAATAAAAATTCCCTCAACATCTAAGCCCTCCAGGCCCCTTTAAACTTTCTCAACCCGCTCAACTCTCAACTTTAAACTCTCAACTCTCAACTCTCAACTCTCACTTTCCCTTTCCAGACAGAATAATGCGAATCGTATGGAAAAGAATCTTGAAGTCGATAGCCAAAGAAATATTTTCAATGTAGATCAGATCATACTTCATTCTTTTAATCATCTCCTCCACATTTTCAGCATATCCAAATTTTACCATGCCCCAACTGGTTAGCCCGGGCTTTACTCTCAGTAAAAGATCATATTCAGGATTTGTCTTTCTAATGATATCAATATAGTATTGCCTTTCAGGCCGGGGGCCTACCAGGCTCATTTCTCCTTTCAGAATATTCCAGAGTTGTGGTAGTTCGTCTAATCTCCACCGGCGCATCGTTTTGCCCCATTTTGTAATGCGGTCGTCATATTCGCTGCTGAGCAGTGGCCCGTTTTTTTCCGCATCCTGCACCATACTCCTGAATTTGTAAATTCGAAAAGGGTGTCCTTTGTATCCCACTCTCAATTGCGAATAAATAACAGCACCCGGAGATGAAAATCGTGTACGCAAAGCAGTTATTAAAAAAACGGGACTCAATATAATGATGCCAAGCATGCTAAGTGCTACATCCAGGAGTCTTTTGATATTGAGTTCCCATGCACTCCAAAGCCCTGTATGCAAATGCACTAAAGGAATCCCCATGACATTGGTAGTCCTAACCAATCCTCTCAGAAAATCTATTTGGCCGGGCAGCATCTTGACGTTTACTTCCTGGGAAGCCAGGTATTGCAGAATCCTTTCCAGCCCCTGTTGTTCGTTATAGGGTAGGGCAATGATTACTTCGGATATCTCTTGAGATTGAATCGTTTTATCGAGATCGTTTATGGTACCAAGCCATTGCACAGGGTTGCCGTTTTCCGGCCTGTAGGTAGTTTCATCCGGAGAAATGAATCCGCAAATCCGGTAACCTGAATTTTCGGAATTATTTTTTAGATCATAATAAAGTTCATCCGCTTTCTGGTGTGTACCGATGATCAATGTATTGAACCATACATCTTCCCGCTGCAATTGTTTGTGTGCGATATACAACAGCCCATACCTGAAGAGGTAAGTAATGAAATATTGCAATCCAAGCAGGATGAAGTATTCTCCAAAAAACTGGGGATCATACTCATTTCTTTTATATAGGATCAGGATAAAAAAAACTGTTGCCGTGCCTGTAATCGTGATAATGAGCGTAGAAAAAAACTCCTGTAACCTGGATTTGTAGTATACATTCTTGTAAGATCCTGCCAGGTGAAAAATGATCAGCCATGAAACGGGATAGAGTAGAAGCCCCGTAATGAACTTTCCATTAGCCTCGAAGGGTAATTGATTGAGATACCTGTGAAATAAAAAAAACAGTATCCATGCAAGAATTGCTGCTACAAAATCTCCGATCGCATAGTGGTATGGGTGAATCTGTCTTTTCAATTGTAAAGCTTATTCGGGTTGATTCCGTTTTATTTTGTCCAATATGAGATGTGCTACTTCCATGGCTCTGAAACCATCTAGTTCTGAAACTGCCGTAGGAAGATTACTGGAAATGGCATGGGTAAAGCTTTCTAATTCTGATTTGATGGCGTTATTTTCCTCGATGGCAGGCGCTGCTATTGCAATGGTTCTTTTACCATGATTGGTCTCAATATCAAATGTGAATACATCTTTATCAGCAGGTTCTTTGTATTTGATAATTTCTGTTTTCTTATTAAGAAAATCAATGCCGATATAAGCATCCTTTTGAAAGAGCCGCATCTTTCGCATCTTTTTCATGCTGATGCGGGAGGAGGTAAGGTTCACGACACATCCATTGTCAAATTCCATCCTGACGCTGGCTATGTCCGGTGTATCGCTCAATACCCGTACTCCATTCGCCATCACGTTTTTTACATTGCTTTTCACCAGGGAAAGAATAATGTCAATGTCGTGGATCATCAGGTCGAGAACCACACTTACATCTGTGCCTCTCGGGTTAAACTGTGCCAGCCTGTGTACTTCAATAAACATGGGCTGAAGGTGATATTCCTTTGCAGCAAGCAGAGCAGGATTAAATCTTTCAACATGGCCCACCTGGAATTTTATGTTCGCCTCATGCACCAGCTTTACTATTTCGCGTGCTTCTTCCATGTCATTTGCCAGAGGCTTCTCCACAAATACATGCCTGCTTTTCAGAATGGCCATTTTGCATAATGCATAATGCGATGTGGTTGGAGCTACAATATCTGCTGCATCACAGGCATCCATGAGTGCTTCCGGATCTTTGAATCTTGGGATGCCGTATGTTTCTTCCACACTTTTTGCCATTTCATCTGAAGGATCGTAGAACCCAACAAGCTCAGTTCCGGATATCTCTTTCCAATTATTCAGGTGAAACTTTCCAAGGTGCCCAACTCCAAATACTCCAATACGCAACATCTTTTTTTTTCGGCGAAGGTAAACAACATGCTGTTTGTGCATGACAAAAAAAACCGGCAAACTCGCCGGTTTCATTTTTCATGATCAGAGGTTTATAATAACTGTGATTTTGAAAGATACTTTTCGTTTGGTGCATATACGAAAAGGCAGGATCCTTCTTTTATAGTTTCAATAATTGGCCCGGAAACTTCCCGCGGTAGTGCAGGACATCCATAGCTTCTGCCCAGGTATCCTATTTTTTGAACATAATGATCGCTTGCATAGTCTGCGCTATGAATCACTATAGCACGTCGTTGAGCGTTATCATTGATGCCTGCTTCTTCTCCGTTTAACTTTAAGGAGTACCCATGTTGTCCAAAGTACGTGTTGCCGGTAATGTAAAATCCGAGACTGCTCATGTGGCTTCCGGATTTGTTGCTGAAATGATTGGCATACAAAGCACCTGATTTCATACCATGTGCTACGTAGGTCTGAAAAAGTAATTTCATACTGTCGATATCCAGCACATAAAATCTTTTTTCTGTAGATGGTTTGCTAAAGTCTATTATTGTAATAACAGAAGATTTAACCACCTGCCCTTCGTTCAAAAGTGTTTCATAACCTTTCATTGCCAGGTTGAAAACCTCCCTGGATAACCCTGCATTTTCGAGATCCAGGTTGTCGTAAAGAGAAGATACCTTGTCGATGTTGCTACTTGCTGAATCAATTGGAGAAGTGTTTTCTACCGTCAGATTTGATTTGGGTGATACTACTCCCGGGGTTGCTGATAAGAAAGGTAAAGCCAATAACACAACCAGAAAGGAAAATAATATTTCCGGTATTTTTTTTATTGGTTTTTTCATAATTGGTTTTTTATAGGTTTTTAAAACTTGAATTCAAGTTTTGATATTGGATATATTTGGATTGAGCCTCGCGAAGATAGCTCCATAGCGGGCTTCTACCGTAGCATAAATACTAAAAATATCGTAAAATCCTCAAACCAGCCTGATAATCAATTCTTAGCTGTTTTCTATAACAGGAAATAAGGTGAAATATTGTGGCAACTAAACGAAAATTGCTGACTACTTATTTACATGGTTACCATATCATTATTTTTAAAACTCTTCCAGTGAAGTGGATCAGATTAGGGGCAGGAAATACTCCTATGATTTCAGTATCAGTGTGGTTTGATCCGGTTGAATCGAAATGGAGAAAATAAGTTTGAGAAATTACCATGCTGATAGGCCAATTCAAAAATATTAGGTTGGCTCAAAGAATTTCCTGTACCGCCGGATTTATCAGTCACTTTTTAAACATGATCTTCTCAATCAGGAAATCAGAATCCTTGTTCTGAACCAGACAGTGGCTGATTGAAAACTATTTTAGTGTTAAAATAAATAGAAAAGGTAAGAGTGGTTTGTAATGACCTGAGTGTGAAATTAGTTTTGAATCCTTTTTACTGCATTATGAAAAATAAAATACTGCTTTTATCGCTGACATGCATCCTCTCAATTGCCGGCTATAGCCAGAATGGAAGTGTAAATGGAGTTGTTGCAGACAGTTCAAAGAAGGCACCGGTATTTCTGGCCTCTGTTGCTATCCTAAGACAGAAAGATTCTGTACTTGAAGCCTATGGCAGGAGTGATAAGCAGGGCAAGTTTGTAATACCACGACTCAAGGGAGGTGATTATATCCTGCTGATAACATATCCGAAGTATGTGGACTTTGTCGAAAATTTTTCTGTAACTGCAGGCCAGTCAAAAGATGTAAATCATATTTACCTTACAGAAACTGCCAAACTCCTGGACGAGATCGTAATTCGTAAACCGCCGATTTCTGTAAAAGGAGATACTACAGAATATGATGCTGGAAGTTTTAAGGTAAGGGAGAATGCTACAGCTGAAGAACTATTGATGGAGCTTCCCGGAATACAGGTGGACAAAGACGGGAAGATCATTGCCCAGGGAAAACAGGTACAAAAGGTATTAGTGGATGGGGATGAATTTTTTAGTGATGACCCAACTGTGGCTACAAAAAATTTAAGAGCTGATGCTATCAGTAAGGTTCAGGTGTTTGATAAAAAGAGTGATCAGGCTGAATTTACAGGCATTGATGATGGGCAAGAGCAAAAGACCATTAATTTTAAATTGAAAGACGGGGCAAAAAAAGGCTATTTTGGTAAGTTGTCTGTAGCAGGGCTTGATAAATATTACAACCTAACTGGCATGCTCAATTCCTTCAAGAATTCTAGGAAACTTTCTGTGTTTGGAGTAGCAAGTAGTACCAGCAGTACAGGCCTCAATTGGGGCGATCAAAATTCATTAGGATTTAGTAGCGGGGGCAGAGGATTTTTTTCCGGGGGAGGAGATGGTGGAGGGAGTTCTATGAGTATTGCAGTAGGAGGTAGTGGTGGTGGTGGATTGGATGCCGGCAGCGATTACGGCCAGGGGCTTCCTGAAAGTATCAAGGCCGGTGCGCATTATTCTGATAAGTGGAATGCTGGAAAAAATTCTGCAGGAGGAAATTACCTGGTTAATAAACTCAATACAAGGTCTGCGGGAACTACATTTAGTCAGAATACATTATTCGATTCTGTTTATTACAGCAAGAATGCTTCTTCCAACCACGCGACACAGGTACAGCAATCACTGAGTGGAACAATGGAACTTACTTTGGATTCTTCTTCTCAACTTACAGTAAGGGTCAATGGTAATACCGGCACGTCAGACAGCTATGGGGATAACAGTTCCGAAGCATTAAGTGAAGCACTTAAGACCGTGAATAGTAGCAAGAGTACAACAAGCAGCCACTCTGATAACAACACTATGAACTCTTCTCTCTTTTACAGGAAGCGTTTTAAAAAGCCAGGCAGAACCATCAGCATCAACCTGAGTCAGAATTATAGTGACTCAAAGAGTAACGGATACCTGGATAATGTGGCGAAATTTTTCGACAATGATGGAAACCAGGTAAGTGAAGCCCTTACGGATCAGAACAAAATAAATACATCGCTGAACCAGACATGGCAGGGCAGGGCCTCCTATACCAACCCCCTGGGTAAGAAATCTTATTTCGAAATCAATTATTCCTTTAATAACAACAATAGTTATCAGAAGAAACTGAGCTATAACAAAGACGGTGATGGTAAATACAAAGACCTTGTGGACTCGCTCAGCAGCGACTTCCGCTACATCTATAATACACACAGTGGTGGTTTGAATTACCGGTATAATGGCAAAGTTCTTTCATTTACATTGGGAGGTATGGTGAGCCGTACGGGTTTTGAACAGGATGACCGTTTTGAAAATACAAAACGGAACTATAGTTACACCAACTTGTTTCCTCGTGCAAATTTCCGTTTTAAAATCAATGCTTCTTCAAACATTGAAGGTAATTATAGTGGAAGCACCACTCAGCCAACAATAGATCAGTTGCAGCCTTTAAAGAATAACAG
>JBDHYH010000109.1:0-12808 GCA_039811325.1 Chitinophagaceae bacterium
TTATTTAAGACCAAAAATACAACAAAAAAACCAATAAATAAATATTGGTCTTAGATATTTTTCATTTTCGTATTATATTTCCAGGCAGGAAATCAATGGCCCAAAGCCCGGAGCCCCCCGGAAGCTATATGACAGCCATTAGTAACGCCCAGGAAGAAATGAACCAGAAATACATGGCTTATCTGAGTGCAGCATCACACAGCAGCCGAAAAAGAAAAATTGAAAAACTCAGGAAAGCCGCGTTGGAAAGTATCGAGACAGCGAGATATAAAACAATCGATCTTCCGATTTATAAAGGCGATAATTCCCTGCGTCAAACTGGCATTGACTATATCAAATTTTGCTATAACATCTTCAACGATGATTACGGGAAAATAGTCAACATGGAAGAAATAGCAGAGCAATCCTTTGATGAGATGGAGGCTTACCTCCTGCTCCAGGAAAAGACAGACGAAAAGATAAAGGAGGCAAATGAAAAAATGAATGCGGGGATGCAGGCATTTGCCGCCAAATACAATGTAAACATAATCAATTCCAAAAGTGAATTGGGCGAAAAACTGGGAAAGGCAGGCGCTCTGACAAGGTACAGGAATGCAGTCTATCTCATTTTCTTCAAATGCTATTGGCAGGATGGTGAAATAGTAAAATCAATGAACAATGGCAAACTCACAGAATTAGAACAGGGCAGAAATTCCCTGATACGTTTTGCAGAAGAAGGACTAAAAGGTCTTGATACTTTAAAAAATTTCGAAAGTGATCCTTCATTAGCAAGCACCTGCAAACAGGTACTGAATTTCTACAAGAACATGGCTGAAAGAGACATCCCCAAACAAACTGATTATTTTCTAAAGAAAGAAAATTTTGAAAAACTAAAAAAAGATTATGACCGGAATGAGCAAACTAAAGAAAGTGTGAATGCCTATAACAAAGCTGTCAAAGAAGTGAACATAGCTACTTCTGCTTTTAACGAAACCAATAGCAAGGTCAATAAAGAAAGAAATGAGGCACTCAATAAATGGAACGAGGGAGAAAAGAAATTTATGGACGACCACATGCCGCATTACAAGTAATAACTGTAATCAATTATTACTGCAAGACATAAATGATCACAAATTAAAATGATACAAAGGCTATTTAGTGGGGGTGCATTGCCACAGGCGGGTAACCGCCTGTGGGGCCGCAACCAGCCGGTGTCACCGACCGGAATTCTACATGGAAGCGACATTGTAAAATGCGCTCATTAATACCTCTTGGTTCATTGAGCAAAACTTTAATTTCAAAGCAATTTGTATTGATTAATTTTAGCACAGGAACTTATTAGCACAAAAGTTTCTTTTAAATACATCATGTACATAACATTCCAGGAAGTAATAATAAGACTGTTGGTTTCAGCGCTGCTCGGAAGTGTAGTAGGGTTGGAACGCGAGCGCTTAAATTGGGTTGCAGGCCTGCGCACACACATGCTCGTATGTGTAGGATCAACTTTAATCATGATGGTATCCATGCATGGTTTTGGAGACGTGCTTGGCAAGGAAAATGTCGTATTGGATCCTTCACGTGTAGCTGCGCAGGTGGTAAGCGGAATCGGATTCCTCGGAGCAGGAACTATTTTTTTCTGGAGGAGAGAAATATTGCGTGGCCTCACCACGGCTGCTGCATTGTGGGCAGTAGCAGGTATCGGACTTGCGATCGGTGGTGGCATGTACTCGGCTGGCGTTGCAGCTACAATTTTGGTGCTGATCATCCTCGCGTTTCTGAAACCTGTAGAAAGATTGATTTCAAAAAATGTTGAATTATCAAAACACATTTTGAGAATTAAAATCCACCCTAAAAAAATATCCCTCGAATCCATAGAGCAAACACTTACCGATGCCGGTATCAAATTAGTAGAAATGGAAGTAAGAAAAGTTTCCATGTCGGAAACATCGCAGGAATACTTACTCGAAATAAATATTGTGGGCAGTGGAGAAAAACTATTGCGCCTCGCTGACGAATTGAAAAATAATGAAGGGGTACATTCTATCGTCTATCAGTAACCTCTACTCCTTTTCAGAAGGCACCTTCTTCGATAATGTTACAATTGTGTACAAAACAAATGAGAATGAACTGATCAATATTACCGGCAGCAGCCAAACCCCAAGTCCCTTTTCTCTTCCTAATGATACACCAATAGACTTATAGGTTACGATACCAAAGAGGAGCACCAAACCCAATTTGAGATACCGGATTATTAAGGTAGCTCTTCTGTACAGCACGCCTGCATTCTGAGGTGTAACAGCACGCGGATAATTGAAGACATGCGGAAACCGATTCAAAAAAGTAAGTCCTGCATAAAAGACCGTCGCTATGACCGGAAGAAGAATGATAGATATTTTACTTCCAAATCCATCCGCATGCCCTGAAGCATTAAAATGAGTTGGAATAGTTTCAGGCAAGGCGCCATAGTTAAAAATCAGATATCCCCAGGTAACTGCAAGGAAGGCCCATCCGGAAAATTCAAGGAAACGGTCGGTATTATTTAGTGGAATCTGTATCCGTGGCCGTGAGATCATACGTGAGGAGTTTATGAAATCTTTCTGCAAAAGCGAAATTAATAAAACCTCATTCTTAAATTATATTTGCAAAAATCAATTTCAAGCCTTTGGCCAACAAGAGTATTGAACGGAAGTCCTTTTTTAATAAGATCAAAGGAACAGAATCAGAAGGAGCAGAGATGAGTTTTGTAGAACACCTGGAGGTGCTACGATGGCATCTGGTGCGTTCTGCAATCGTTCTGGTACTTGTCGCCATTGGTGTTTTCATTTTCGTAGATTGGGTTTTCGATAATATCATCTTCGCTCCGGCACGTAAAGAATTTGTTACCTATAAAGCCTTATGTGATTTCGGGCATTGGCTCCACATCGGCGATGCTCTCTGTATGCCCCCTGTGAATATCGAATTACAGGGAAATACTGTAAGCGGACCCTTTATGTCGGCCATCAATATTTCCTTTATGGGCGCTATCATCATAGCCTTCCCATATCTCTTGTGGGAATTGTGGCGCTTTGTAAAGCCTGCACTTTCTAAAAAAGAGATACGCTATGCACAGGGCAGCTTTTGGTGGGTTTCTTTTTGCTTTTTTCTAGGGGCAGCATTTGGATATTTTTTACTGGCACCCTTTACATTTAATTTTCTAGCCAACTTTCAATTAGGTACTATGGGAGTGTACCGCTATTTGCCCACACTGGATGACTATATCGACACGCTGACTTCTTTGATATTAGGGTGTGGTATTGCTTTCGAGATGCCCATAATTGTATATGTATTAAGCAAACTTGGAATCATTACTCCCAAATTTCTGAAAACCTACCGGAAGTATGCCTATGTTGTCATCCTCATTGTGGCTGCAGTGATCACACCTTCACCTGACTGGACCAGCCAAACCATTGTGGCAGTTCCGCTCATCATTCTATATGAAATAAGCATTATGCTTAGCAAGAGAGTAGCTAAAGAAAGAGCAGAAGAAGAAGCACAGTGGGAGTAGAATACTGTAACAACCAGTAAATTGGATTCAGTGCAAAAATTGGGTTAATTAACCTCACTCCAACGGAAATAATTTTGCTTCAGGTTCCGTTATCAATAAATTGCGGTCAACTCAATCCTGTACTCCGACATGAAAATCGTCTTTTCATATCTTCTTATACTATTCCTTTTTCCGGGCAATCACTTTCAAAGCCCTGATAAAATAGACACAACATTTACCAAAGCAGACAGGTCATCAAAGGAAGATTCGCCCTATTATATTGTCATCTCTAAAAAAACTTATGAATTGAAAGTTTATGATGACCAGGGCTGGTATGCTACTTATCCATGTGTGTTCGGAAGCAATGACCTTGGAGACAAATATATGGAAGGTGATAAGAGAACACCAGAAGGAGAGTTTAAGGTTATTCTTAAGAAGAATACCGGCAAATGGGCCTATGAATTGTTACTTGACTATCCAAACCAGGAGAGTGTTTCAAAGTTTAAAACAAGGAAAGCAAGAGGTATTGTCCCGCGCAATGCGAAAATAGGAGGTGGAATTGCCATTCATGCCACCCGTCCACAGGAAGAATGGACAGTTGATTACTACCAAAACTGGACTGACGGTTGTATTTCACTAAAGTATTCGGAGGCTAAAGACCTGTACAGTTATATACCTGTGGGAACTAAGGTCAAGATAGTACCCTAATACCGGGGTCAAGACAATGAACAGGAAGTGACCATCCAAAACTTCAGCACTATAATTTCATAACCGCATCAGAAGTAAAGACATAAAAAAAATCCCACAATTTGCATTATGGGATTTAGTCTCTTTTCGGATTCGATAGGATTAATAGTCTTTGCTATAACCACCGCCACCGTAGCCGCCGGATTTCTTGTATCCGCCACCGCCACCACGGTTGCCGCCATAACCACCACCACGGTTACCACCGCCACCACCATAAGATTTTTTGAATCCACTTCCTTCAGGACGTGGCTGGCTTTCGTTTACGATGATCTTGCGACCACCTACTTCAGTTTCATTGAGAGCAGCAATCGCAGCACGAGCTGCTTCATCATCTGCCATCTCAACAAAGCCAAAGCCCTTGCTACGGCCAGTGTTTTTTTCTCTTAAAATCTTAGCGCTGGAAATAGTTCCGTAAGGGCTAAAAAGATTGCTCAAATCATCGTCAGTCATTGACCAACTCAGATTACCAACGTAAATGTTCATTGCGAAAAAATACTTTAAATAAAAAAAATTGTTTCATTAATGAAATTAGAAGCAACAATGAACTGTAGTAACCTTATGATATCTGACAGCCAAAAGAAGAACAGACTAAACCCATTAATTCAAGGTAAAGGTAAAGTTTTCTCCCAAACACAAACAAAATTTGCCGAAAATTTTTCCTAATTTCTTATTTCTTGCCCTTCCAATAGTCGTTTGCTGCCGCAATAGTCTGAAAATTAATGGCTATAACCTGGGAAGCAGCGGTAAGTGCGTTCGGGTCATTGGCATACTGCGGCCTGAGTTTATGCAATACTTCCGTGTCTGGCTGGGTATATTTTACTCCCCTGCGCGAGAGTGTGATAGCCAATTCGAAACCCTGCTGGGGTGTTTCGGTAATCAGAGAGGTTAACCATGTGTCCATATCTGTATATTTTATTGATTACTAACTCAGTTGTGCAAAAATACATTCATTCCCCTAAAAGACCTGAACTGAGGAATTCAGAAGGCAGCACCAAATTTTTCTGAAATGGATTTTGCAGCAACAAATCCACTCGTCCAGGCGTGTTGGAAGTTAAACCCACCTGTAATACCATCCACATCCATGATCTCTCAGGCAAAGTAAAGTGCCGGAATTATTTTGCTTTCCATCGTTGCCGGTGAAATTTCAGTAAGACGGACTCCACCCGCCGTTACAAATTCTTCCTTAAAGGTCGTTTTCCCTTTCACCCGGAACTCCTGAGTGCATAGTATTTTTGCGAGTTGGTTTTGTTGGCGGGCGGGGAGATCAGCCCAATTCCAACCCGGATTAATTTCACAAGTTTGCAAATGATACTCCCACAACCGCACAGGTAGGCCAAATGGATTTTTATTAATGACACTTCTTTTGCTGAATTCTTTTCTGATGACCTTGAGTTTTTCCAGGAGTGCGCTTTCATTGGTGTCCCCCAACCAATTGATGATGATTGTGAAATTGTAATCAAGGCCGGCGAGTTCTTTGGCCGCAAAAGCAGATAGTTTTAAAATAGCAGGTCCACTAAAACCCCAGTGTGTAATTAACAAAGGCCCGGTCTGCACAAAATTTGTTCCTTTGATTTTTATTCGCACCTGCTCAACAGAAATCCCCATCAGAGATTTCAAATTTCCATCCGGAACATTAAAAGTGAATAGTGATGGAACAGGAGACGAGACCTGGTGACCTAATGCCTGAAGCCATTGATATTGCTGCAACTTTGGAAAACCACCACAAGCGATGCAAAGATAATCCGACTGGAAAGAATTTCCATCGGCAAGCCGGACATTGAATTCAGATTGACCACTATTTCCCATGCAAGAGATATTTGTTACTTCACATCTAATCTTCACTTCCACATGATATTTATCAGCTTCATTGAGCAAACAGTTAATGACCGTTTCAGAGGAATCAGTTAC
The DNA here is from genome assembly GCA_039811325.1 of Chitinophagaceae bacterium. Taxonomy (GTDB): domain Bacteria; phylum Bacteroidota; class Bacteroidia; order Chitinophagales; family Chitinophagaceae; genus Ginsengibacter. The sequence continues at coordinate 6,158 of JBDHYH010000109.1, forward strand.
CGGAAACATTCGCCCATCGGATTCTGTTTTCAAACCGACACCTCTATCTGCAAACCATTGAATGGTGTCATTTGTAAAAAATTGATGAAAGGCCTGTTTCAGAAAATTTTGCCCACGCGGATAGCTGCGTACCATCTCTGAAATACTCGAACAAGCATGAGTAACATTGCACCTGCCGCCCCCGCTGACGCGGACTTTGCTCAGCAACTTTCCTGATCTTTCAAGAATGGTTACACGAAGAGAAGGATTGGCAGCCGCAGCATTTACAGCACAGAAAAATCCTGCTGCTCCCCCACCCACGACGATCAAATGTTTGGACACGATCAAGAATTTCTAACCTACTAAAATAAAAATTATTGAAATAAAACACATGGTAATCATATCAAATTTTGACAGGAAGGAAGGTATTTCAGTTGGTGAGAAAACAACTGACAAAAATGATAAAGATGGATGTCTCCGCCCGACTGCATAAATTCAGGATGTACCTGGCGCCTGCAATACTCACACAAAATCGTACCACCAGCTTTGCTCCTTATAATCCTCAATTGGCGTTACCGAGTTTTCAGCATGGAATGAACTGATCAAAATTGAAATATCTGTCTTGATCATCTCGATACAATTATTCACCAAATCTTTTCTGAATCCTTTCTCTCCCATTTCCACTACATAATTGGAAGCAATAATCCTTGAAAACACCTTTCCAAGGTCAATCAATTTACGTTGGCTCAAACCCGTCACCACCTCAAAATCGATATCCTTTTTAAAGAAAGAGCAGGACTTTTTTGACAGGTCAAATTCATTCAGGAAGCTATAAAAATTCAATTCCTTCTTTCGTTTCATCAACTTGAGAATCATTTCTGCAATCTGGGTATAGAGCATCTCATTTGAACCTTCAAATATTTGAAAAGCCCGGCTGTCCATAATACCTCTGCCACCAACATTGCTGATCCGATATCCGTTGGCACCCGATAACTGTGTGAAGGTTTGGGAAGACTCCTGCATCAGGTCTGTAACGTAGGCCTTCATTGAATTGGCTTCAATTCCTTCAGAGGATAGTTCATTTTCAATACTGCTCACCTGGCTGCTTCTGAAACACATGGCAGAAACAATTGTAAATGCGCTTTGAATCTGAGAAATCTGGTATTGCACCTGATCGAGTTCCATCAATTTTTTTCCACCCACTATTCTCCGGTTGCATTGATTGATTGCTTCATCAAGCATTCTTTTGATGAACCCCATTGCCATTCCGGGGAATTGTAACCTGCTTCGATGAAGGATATCCAGCATCATTTTCAGACCTGATGTTTGAGGTATCAGCTTTTGTTGCTCAGGAATTAATAAATCCAGTTTGTTTCGTCCATAGGGAATTAATTCGAGGCCCAGGTTATTGTAAAATTGTTCTACAATTATTTTTTGTTTCTCTTTGGATACATCGCAGATAAAGAAATCAATATCGCGGTTAAGGTCACCATTCGCACCCTTCTCTCGTGAGGTTATCAGCCAGTAGTTTGCCATGCCTGTTAATCCCTGCCAATGCTTGATTCCATTCACCTTGTAGGAATCTCCTGCACGTTCGTTCCAGGTTTGCATGTTCAGGGCATCACTGCCATAATCAGGTTCGGTAATCATTAGCCCACCCATATTCTGGTGCTCCAGAAAGTTTTTGAAAATCGGACCTTTCACAGATTCATTTGCATACTTAGCAACAGGTTCTAAAAACAAGGCAATATTGATCCCAAACATCAGCGACAGCGCAATCGACTCATACGAGGCAGCAGCCAATACTCCGAGGCACTCTTTTACCTGGACGCCGCGCCCACCATAATTTTCAGGAATTGCAACAGAAAGGGGCCTGGCTTCCATAATGCGATTGAGTTCTTCAGGAGTTAACCCTCTTCCAATGCTGAATTCATCACCACCGAACTTCTTTTCAAAAACCTCTTTCAGCACTTTTCCGTATTGCGCCAGGTAATTTGCAAATTCCTCTTTCATATCTTGATTTAAATTTTATCAATTTTTTCAAACAGTCCAATTAATCATTATCAGAGGAATCGTAAACATTATGACCCTATAAACCTATTTATTTTTCCGGGAATAGCAATTAACGAGAATCGCCAAAATTATTCCTTTCCAGTTTCTTATCCGCGATTTTTTTAAAAGACAAGCCAGTCTGTTATTTTCAATGGGCATTAATAAGCGTGGTTACATCGGCCAGAGATAGCTATCGGTGCCGAACGGTAATAGAATATTGTAGCAGCACAATTAGATTGCACATAACACATCTATCTAAATTATGAAGCTGTGAAAAGAGAAAAAAAATTTGCTGGTACTGACCGGCGATTTCCAATTGTAAGTGGTAGAGCGTATCATAATCAAGGCGCCACTGGTTGCTCTATCTCCTTCTTGAAATTTTTCTGACCAAAATCTTTTGCCACCGCAACTTCCTTCCCTTTTCTTTTGACCTTCTTCACCTTATTGATCCAAATCATAGTTCCGGTGATGGGTAATGTGGTCGCTATCAGGCATGCAATGAAGTACAACAATTTCGAAAATCCACCATACACATTGCCCACGTGGATTGCTTTGATAGACCCGGCTATCCTTTCATTCAAAGGCCTCTCGTTGAAAATATCTTTTTTCAATACTGCTCCGCTGTACCTGTCAATAGTAAGCCTGTCGGAAGCAGCAGGTGCAAAGAATCCCAACTTTGCTTTACTTACTATAGCTGTCGCAGCGCTATCCTCCGGAAGGGAAATATTGTAAGTGCCCTTGTATGGCAATATCTCATCAGCAGCTTTCATATAGCTGGCGATGGACAGAGATGATGCAGCAGGATCATACGATGGTTTGTCAGGATTCTTCTCCTTTTTTTCTGCCGACTTCTCCTTGTATGTACCCAATGTTTTTTGCATACCCGTGCGGTACCAGTCGAATGACCACTGCGGACCGGTCAATCCCATCAGCAATAAAAATATCAATGCAAAAAATGCCAGGGAATTGTGCAGGTCGTGATTGATGCGTTTCCATCCGGCGCTCCATTTCACCTTCAGCCCCTGCCGCCAGTGCTTCACTTTTTTGGGAAACCAGATAACCATACCCGTTATACATCCTAATGTAAAGAGAATGGTAGCCCATCCTGTGATCTTACTTCCCAACTCTCGATTGGAAATGTCTATGAAGATGGGTGTTTCTATTTTATCGAGGAGCAGCCAGCGGTGCAGGCTGAACATGTCGCCCATAAATTCCTTTGTACCGCTTTTTTCATTTGTATTTCCCAATATTTCACCTGTGTATGGATTTACCATATAGCCAATTCCACCGCGGCTCTTCACACCTTCTTTCTTTACATTGAATTGATATGGACGATCTGCTTCATCAGAGATTCGGACACTCACTACCTTTCCGCCTGAAGCAGCAGTAACCTTTGTCAACAACGAGTCTGCCGGAATGCGTGAACCGTTCGCAGGTACCTCTACCTCGTAGAGATGTGGTAAAGACGATTCCACCAATTCTGTGTTATAGACATAAACGGTTCCGCTAAAGCAGACAACAATAATGATCAATCCACTGGCCAGGCCTCCCCAGAGATGAATATCATTAAAAAGTCTTCTTACCCGCTGCCAGGAAGATTTCTTTGAACTTTTTTTTGCCATAATATATTATTGACTCGGGGAAAGAACCGACACGACCACTGATCTTCTTTTACAACACCCAGGTTCTTACCGAAGTTTTTAAATAATGAGCAAAAAAATATCAATTCCAAAAGTTGGATTTACATAATCGGGAAAAAATCAAAGAGAAAGGTGCTTTATTTTATCCTGACAGGTTAAGCTTCTATTTTTTCAACCTTATTTTTTCAACCTGTCAGGTTTAGCTTTCGGAAATCGAAAACCTTCTAAAGGTCAAACTGACAGGTTTCACCTAATTATCCGCCGTCTGACCTGTGGTGCCGACGGCTACGAGCGTTTCCCCCGCAAGAGATTCATAGACACTCCAGCAAAGAATGTTCTGCCGGGCGCTACATTGTAATACCTGCCGCCGAATGCATTGATATCATTGCCTAAACTGTAAGTAGTATTGGTAAGATTGTTTGACCCGGCAAATAAGTTTACGTTAGTTGATCCTATTTTTTTAAATGCATAATCCAACCTCACTCCGAACACCAGGTAGGGATCAGCGAATGCAGCATTCGCATCATCCAAAGCCACCTTCCCCATATACATCGAAGATGCCTTCAATGAAATTCCATTCCTGAATGCGAGTTGCAAGTCGGCCGCCAGCTTCACCGGCTCCGTACCCGGCAGTTTATTTCCTGAATAATCTTTGTCCAACGGACGATAATTTCTGAATTTAAATTCGTGTATCGTCGCTGAGAAAAACAAATATATCTGTTCAAAAGCACCCGTGGGCTTTGGCAAGATCATGTATTGTGCAAGTGCCTCAATTCCATTTTGTGTAGTGCTGCCTGCATTGATAAAATAATCACCACCGGTACTATCTCTTTTTTGAATGATAGATTCTTTCATTCCGAAATGAAAAACACTCACATCCACAAACAGCCTGTTGGCCATCGTTTGTGTACGCCACCCTATTTCATAATTGGTACCACGTTCCGCCTGCAACTCTGTATCAAAAACATCCGTAGAAGGAAGCAACTCGGAAGTAGAAGGCGGTGAGAAACCTCTCGAGACAGAAACATACATCATTGATTTTTTTCCGAGCGTCTTACTAAGAGCAATCCGCGGCATCCACAATCCATGAAAATTCCTGTGATGGCTATAACCAACACCTGAGAATCGTTGAAAATCCACAGACAAAAAATTGAGGCTGCTTCCTGCCGTCAATGCCCAATCATCACCCAGGCTCACTCTCCCCTGGGCATAGATAAACGATTGTTTACTTTTTATCTCATCATCCGTCTGCAACTCACCCGGTTGCCCTCCATTGTTTTTAAAAACACGTTGCCCATTCCACCCCGATTGAAATTCACCTCCGATATCTGCTGTTACACCAACCAACTTATCTTTTTTTCCATAATGAAAATTCATCCTTGCGCCTGCATGGGGTTCAGATGTACGTGAGTAATTGCGAAAATTAGGATTCCTGTTTTGACCATAAGCGCCATACACTACTACTTCATTATTCCAATGATCAGATATTTTTTGCTGCAATCGAAAACCGGCAAGCGCATAGTTCACATAAAATGCAGCACGCGCTTCATCAGCAGATGGTGAATTGCCTGCATGAGGCCTTGCATTCATCGGGTTATTCTGAAACTCAGCCAGGGTAAGCGCTCCGGGAGTCTGGTAATACAAATCGCCATAAAGAAAATGCGCATCGAGACTCCAGTTCTTTGCAGACTTCAATGCACCATTCACTGCAATCACATTTCTGTGCATGGCCGTATGATCACGATACCCATCGCTGCTCTGCCTGCTGAATTTTACATTCATACTACCCTGTTCATTTACCCTGCTGCCCGACACTAAAAAGTTTTGAGTGTTCTTACTTCCAAAAATTCCTGAAAGTTGAATACCACTTTGTGCAGGTTCATCACTGAGCAGCAACACACCACCGGTACCTGTTCCATATAAACTTCCTGAAGGCCCCTTGATCACTTCAATCTTTCCCGCATCGTAAGGACTCAAAATCTGCAAATAAGTATTGCCCCCCGGGTCGGTCATCGGTATGCCCTGATAATATACTTTAACGTTGCGCACACCAAACGGAGAACGTTGAGAACTGCCCCTGATATTGATCCTATAACTTCCCGGCGAACGCTCTTCCATATTGACACCGGGCAATTTTGTGAGCGCATTTACAAAAGTCATTTCATCACCCGATTGCAATTCGCGCTTTCCGATTACCTGTACGGGTGCAGCAACACTCATCAACTTTGCATTGTGAGCATAAGCATTCACGATGACGGTTTCAAGAGTGTCAGCAGTTTTTGTTTGCTGCGCAAAAGTGGAGGTATAGAATAGTAACAGGAAGACCAGAGGTGTATATCTCATTGCGGGGTATTAGATTTCAGAAATGATTGGTGAGGCAAAGGTAGTGGGGAAAAGGGAAAATGGAGCTTCTCCTTATTGGAGGCAATTCCTCAATACAGTAACATTATTAATTGTACGAATCAGTAGTAGCTAACTGTAAATAATAAAAGGAAGAGAAAATATCAATACAGGAATGAAGAATACAGAAAAAATCAACCCTTCTTTTTATCAGAAGCACGAACCTTCCTGACAAAGGATTCGGAGACGCCGGCGAGGTTTGCAATTTCGGAAACGGTAAACCCATCTGCATTGATGAGATTTTGGACGATTTGCGCCTTCCCTATTTCAATCCCTTTTTCAAAATAAATATCTAATGTATTCATGACTTCTTTTTTTATGCCATCCGGTAACGAAATTAATATATCCTTTTTTAACTTGCCTCTGCTATATAAAAAGATGATGAAAGCCTTAGTCAATCCTTTTGACCCTTCAGAGGCAATAGCGCCGACCGGATTGTATTCGTCGTGGCGAACTCCCACATTTCTGAATGCCGAAAATTATTGATTGGCTTTGCTTATTCGTCTAATACTATAATGACATATTAAATAGACCAAAAAAAACCTGAAAAAATATACTGATATGAGCAGGTGGATATGAT
>JBDHYH010000110.1:0-12720 GCA_039811325.1 Chitinophagaceae bacterium
TTTATTAGGCGGAGTTACCCTGACGGAATAAAAGTCATTGACCAAATTGGAGATAAAGTTTATGGAGACGGAAAACCCTTTATTATTATTGATGGTTATCCAATGATTATAGACAACAAAACCGAAAGAAAAAAGATTATTGGCTTGACGGAACTTTTAGATACGGTCAAGATTAAAACAATATCTGTGCTGAGCCCGAACGACCCTGCAATGTCAGCAATATATGGAAATCCTGCTCAAAGTGGAATCATAGTCATGACTTTGACACAAAAAAAATATTTGAGATACTTTAGAAAGTTGAAGCTTAAACCAAACGATTGACAAGACGAACGGCATACTACATTGGGCTTGCTGCTATCGCTGGCTGAAGGAACAAACATGAGCTTTGGGTTCTTTATTCATCTTTAGTTCCGGCTGAAAATTCATTGGTCAGCTTTTGTACTTATCTTCGGCTTTGGGTTCGCTACTCGGCTAATGTTCGGGCGAAAGGTACACTGAATACCAGCGCAGCAGCAAGCCCTACCGTTGGGTATAATTTTAAAAAATAAACACACAGACAGTGGATAACACTCAACTTAATATTGCCATCGTAATATCTTTGTATGAAGCTTTTTCTAAAAAAGACATAAATAAAATCGTGGAGTTACTGGATGAGAATGTTGAATGGAGTGAGCCTGAAAATCCATATAATCCTGCTGGAGGAACAAGACATGGACACAAAGGTTTTCTAGAATGGTTAACTATTGGCAAAAATGCTGAAGAAATATTAGAGCTCACACCCAAAAGGTTTTTAACAGACGTTGACTCTGTTGCAGTAATCGGTCATATGAAATGTAAAGCGATAAAGACACAAAAAGTGTACAATTCAGATTTCGTTCACTTTATTCAAATAGAAAATCATAAAATAAAAAAGTTTCAAGAATATTTTGACACTTACATAGCTGGAGAGGCATTCAGATAACTTGCATGACGAAAAAACTACACTCACCATTCAGCCCTTAACTGTTGTGTGCTATGCTACGACAACTGGTTTTGAATAAAATAGTGGATGAAATCCAGCTTACAGTTGTTCCAGGTTTGGTATTTGTGTTTTTGATTTTATGCAGAAAAGAAAATCACCAGAAATACAACAATATTTCTGGTGGGTTAATTTATCCTTTGGCTTACCTGGTTGATGTCCTGGTTTGCGGACATTTTTCAAATTTTTATCCTTATCCTTTCATCGATGTAAATGCTTTGGGGCCAGGCAGGTGATAGCCAATAGCTTTTGAATGACTTTTTTGTTTGTAGTGATGTCAGCAATTTATATTTGGGTAAGTAACAGGAATGCATAATAGAAAATCAAGCAAGCCGGCCCATGACATGCAATGTGGAAACAGGACGACTGAACGGATTGGGTTGTTTGTAACAGAGCAGTACTAATTCATCAAATAGTAGTGCTCAATGACATCTTTATCAGCATTATTTTTACATACATAAAAGAAATTAAAACCGAAAGAATAATAAAAAGAGACATGTCCTTATTAAAACAAAAGAAAGCCGCCATTATCGGCGGTGGGCCTGTTGGACTGACAATGGCAAAATTGTTACAACAAAACGGTATTGAAATAAGCGTTTATGAAAGAGACACTGATCCGCAAGCAAGGATCTTCGGGGGTACGCTTGATCTGCACAGAGATTCAGGACAAGAAGCAATGAGAAGGGCAGGGCTGCTCCAAACTTATTATGATTTAGCACTGCCTATGGGAGTGAGTTTTGCTGACGAGAAGGGCAACATTTTAGTAACAAGAAACCCGACGACTGAAAATAGATTTGACAATCCTGAAATCAACAGAAACGCTTTGAGAAAAATGTTGCTCGAAAGTTTGAAAAGTGATACTGTAATTTGGGACAGGAAACTTACAGGGCTAAAAGAACAAAACGGGCAGTGGATTTTGGAGTTTGACAACAAACCAGATGCGCTGGCAGACTTTGTCATCGTAGCCAATGGTGGAATGTCAAGAGCGAGGAACTTTGTATCTGATACAGAAGTAGAAGAAACCGGCACTTTCATTATTCAGGGTGATATCCATCATCCAGAAACCAATTGCAGTGATTTCTTCAGGTTATGCAACGGCAACAGGCTAATGACAGCACACCAAGGCACGTTATTAGTTGCGAATCCATTTAACAACGGTATGTTGTCTTATGGAATTATTTTCAGGAAACCGGAGGAATGGAACAACGGAACTGAATTAGATTTTCAGGACGTTGACAAGATTACCGGATTTCTTCTGAACCGATTTTGGGATTGGAGCGAGGAATATAAACAGGTAATTCGCTCTACCACTTCCCTGGCAGGGTTACCAACAAGAATATTTCCATTAGACAAAACCTGGAAAAGCAATCGACCATTACCAATTACTTTAATCGGTGACGCAGCTCACTTAATGCCACCTTTTGCCGGGCAAGGTGTAAACATTGGACTTTTAGACGCTTTAATTTTGTCCGGGAATTTAATGAGTGACAAATTTGAAACAGTTCATGATGCCATTCAGGATTATGAACAAAAAATGTTTGTTTACGCAAAAGAAGCACAAGCGGACTCAAGCAAGAATGAAATAAAAATGCGTGATCCAAAGTTTACATTTCAGGACCTGTTGAATGTTTAAAGTGACATATAAGGATGTCGCTCAATTCCTCAGGCTTCTGTAGTGGTGAAGTACCAACAATGTTATTGACTAAAGTGTTTGGAATGACCCCCTTTCTTCTTTTTTTACATTAGCTAAGAAAGAGAACTGATAAACTGGCTTTTGCAAAATTTCAGTACGATGTAGTGCCATAACCGCATATCTTTAAACAAAAGAATCTCATCCAAAAACAAATTTATTTACAAATGGAAGAACAGAATTTCACTACGACACTCATCGTAAACAAACCGGCAAATGAAGTGTTCAACGATATCAACAGCGTTTCAAAATGGTGGAACGAAAACCTATCCGGAAGTTCACAAAAGCTCAATGATGAATTTACTGTTCGGTTTGGAGGCATTCATTATACAAAGCAAAAATTGATTGAAGTGATCCCTGGCAAAAAAGTGGTGTGGCTTGTAACAGATAGTGAACTTAACGGGCTTCAAGACAAACATGAATGGACAAACACGAAAATCAGTTTTGAAATTTCTACCCATGAGAATAAAACACACATTCATTTCACCCATGAAGGTTTAGTTCCATAGGTGGAATGTTATGAAGACTGTGTGAAAGGCTGGCAACAATATGTGGACGGAAGTTTGTTCAAATTAATTACCGAAGGGAAGGGTCAACCTGATAAGGCAGTAAAATAATTCGGGATTGCACAACTTTCAAAGATTGAATTGATTGGAGAAAAATCCTTACAGTGAGTTCAATACAGCAATATGACCGAATTGACACCTGGTCTTCAATTTCCTGTTATCAACAATCAATTGAAAATTCGGCCTATCATTCGAAATCACCACCGCTTTCGAATCTCACCATTGAGTATTTCAACAATCGTCACTTTCTTGTTTTCAAAATAATCCGGTACGTCATTTCCTGATAAATAATCAGGTTGAAAGTTGAAGGTGTGAAAACAGGCGAAACGGTCTTCATTGAGGTGTTCCATGAGGGAATCCGGATACTCTTTCAATATATTGATGAAATAATAAGCCGATTCGAATCCCTTGTACGCCATATCGGTGGGCTTGGCGCGGTACTTTGTAAAATAGGCATTCCCGAGAAAATTTCTAAATGCACTCGAATCCGAATCAGTATGTGGCGTTGTAAATAAAATAGGAAAGTCTTTGTAACGATCCAGGTTGTAAAACTCTTTGAATCCATCCCAGTTTGGCATTCCAATGAGTGTGATGTCATTTGTTTTCTGCAGCGGATAACATGCATCGGCAAGATTAAGTGCGAATTGTTCGTTGAGGCTCGCACCAATAATAATGGCAGGTTTTGTAGTATCAATGAGCATGGCAAGTTGTGTTGCATTGATACTATCTATGGCAATAGCTCTGTATTTCAACAATGGTGTTGAAGTTTCTTTATTGATCTCCCGAAAAATATTTTCTATACGGTTATCATTTCTTTTTTTGATCAGTAGAATCTGGTTCATGCTGTGCCTCTGCACGAGGTAACTGTAAATGCCATCCAGGTGGCCTTTCAATGTTGTGTTCACAATAGCGAGATAGGGATCATTGCGCACGCCACCATCGTTGGGGTAGGTTACTGAAATAAATGGAATTTTTTTTGAAGCCGTAAAGTCTGCCAATTGCCTGAACTCAGGTTCCTTTACGGAGCCAATAATCAGATTCATTTTGTCAAGTCCTCCGTATTTGATCAGCCAGGGTACACTTCTGATACCTGCTTTCGTATCTATAATGTGTACTTCAATTTTTGTATCACCTTTTTGTAACGTATCTAAAGCGATAGTGGCACCTTGAACAAATTCCAGGCCGGGTAGCATATATTTTGGAAGGTTTCCTTTGTCCCAGTCTGAATTGAATGCGGAATCTAAGTAAAGAGGCGCCATGATAGCCACCTTCAATGTCGATTGCTGGTGAACAACCTGCTGTGACCTGGCTGAGAACAGACTCATCAATAGCACCGGTAAAATCAAATATCTCATCATACTCATTTATGCATTATTCCCATTCTATTGTTGCTGGTGGCTTGCTGCTGATATCATACACCACGCGGTTGATCCCTTTTACGTTGTTGATAATCTCATTACTGATTTGTGCAAGGAATCCGTAATCGAGGTGTGCCCAGTCTGCCGTCATCCCATCCACTGATGTTACTGCTCTAAGTGCTACTGTGAATTCGTAAGTTCTCTCATCACCCATAACACCTACACTCTGCACAGGCAACAAGATAACACCTGCCTGCCATACGGTTGCATATAATCCTGATTTTTTCAATCCGTTAATAAAAATGGCATCTGCCTGTTGAAGGATATCTACTTTGTCTTTGGTTACTTCTCCCAAAATACGAATACCAAGCCCCGGTCCGGGGAATGGATGGCGGTCCAGTATATCTGATGGAATTCCCAACTCTCTGCCGATCCTTCTTACTTCATCTTTGAAAAGCATTCGAAGGGGTTCTATCAACTTCAGATGCATTTTTTCAGGAAGCCCGCCTACATTATGATGCGACTTGATGGTAACGGATGGGCCATGTACAGAAACTGATTCTATCACATCAGGATAGATAGTGCCTTGTCCGAGAAAGGCAATGCCGGTGAGTAGTTTTGCTTCTTTATCGAATACTTCAATAAAACTTTTTCCGATGATCTTCCTTTTCACCTCAGGATCAGTATTGCCTGCGAGCAAAGTATAAAAATGTTCTTTGGCATCTACGCCTTTTACATTTAACCCAATCGAATGATAAGTTTCCAATACCTGTTCAAACTCGTTCTTGCGCAGCAAGCCATTGTCGACAAAAATACCATGCAGCCTGTCGCCAATCGCCCGATGAATCAACACAGCGGCAACGGTACTGTCCACACCACCGCTCAGCGCCATGATCACTTTTTCATTGCCTGCCATTTCCCTGATGGATGCCACGGTGTCGCTGATGAAATGTGCCGGAGTCCAGTCGGCACTGCAACCGCAAATATTGACCAGAAAATTTTTGAGAATTTTCTTGCCTTCGGCAGAATGATATACTTCAGGGTGAAATTGCAGGCCAAAACATTTGTCACCTGTTTTTTCAAAAGCAGAAACGGGAATGTTGTGTGTAGTGGCTATCACTTCGAACCCATCAGGCAATTCAGTGATAGAATCGCTGTGGCTCATCCACACATCTGAGTTGTCTTTTACATTCTCAAAAAGTACAGACTGCTTTTTAATCACGAGGGTGGAACGTCCGTATTCTCTCTTATCACTCTTTTCGACGCGGCCACCATTATTTTTGGCCAGGAGTTGCGCACCATAACAAATGCCCAAAACCGGCAAATTTCCGAACCTGCCGGTATCCATCTTTAGTGCATTGGAGTCGTTTACTGAAAATGGCGAACCGGATAAGATGATGCCTTTGACGGATGGATCGCCTGGCAAGTCCTTATTATAAGGTACTATTTCGCAATATACATTAGCTTCCCTTACAGCCCTGCCAATCAATTGCGTGTATTGGGAGCCGAAGTCAAATATGATAATCTTTTCTGTCATGGAGTGCGAAGATAAATTCTTTAGGGAAGTATGATATTTTCAATATTGAATTATAGGATATTTTTCATAATACCTTCATATTTCAGTTTACCGTGAGGTAACAATTATGCTCCGGCATTCTACCCCATCAACTGCATACCCCCGGTGTGGTCGGTTGAAATCCTTCATGGTTTACCCATACCTGAGGTGTCTTTTCAACCTGCGAACCTGTTTTTGTAGTTCTCTTTTTCTGCTGATCAATTTTCTTCTGACCCAATAGGATAGCGGATTGAAAAAAACTGATTTGTGATAAGTCTGAAATCCTTCATGATACCTCCGTATTGCTTCTGAATAATAATCGGTGAGCGTGTCGACATATCTTTCAAAGTCTGCATCTCTGCGAATGGCCTCTGCAAGCATCTTTGATTTCTCTGTATTGTATTTCCTGATTTCTTCCATAACAATTGAAGGCTTCACCGGCCGGTTCAGAATTTTCATACCAAAATTGAATTGCCGATAGTGAGCATAATTCTGAGTGGTAACCATTTCTCCAAGTCCGAATTTATCACAGGCTATTACTACAGCACCGGTGGCCAGTGCCTCCATTGCCGCCTTGGCCTTAGCAAAGACAATATCGTATTTACAAAGAAGCGGGCCGGGCTCCGATACCGGGTTGCCCATTTGCTTTCCTATCACGTCTAATGGTATTCCTGTCTTCTCGCATGCTTTACGAATAGCAGCAAAAAAATTGTCTTCACTGGCGTAATTGCTGAATACAAGTGCTCTTTGCGGATGTTCGTTCCAAGTATCGCGTACCGGGAACCTGGAAGTGTCAACCCAGTTGAGGAGAACGGATACATACTGTGCGGGTATTGCAGCATCTTTCACAATCCGGTCATAAACGTTATAGTCACTTGCAAGGTATTGCATGATCCGGCGATGGCGCGGAGGAATATCGATGGGCGCTAAACGGTCATGTATAAACGAAATTGCCGGCGTGTCAGAAAAAAACTCCATTGCCTCTAATGCAGGCCTGTAATGATGGGCGTGAATGATATCCGGTACAAATGGAATTTCACTGAGATGTTCACTCACTGTGATTCCATGTTTGCGAATTTCTTCTGCGAAAGGGCCGGCGTGTAAGGTAAATACTGCCACCTCCATTCCGCGCTTCTGCAATGCAATGGCCAGGTCTCTGACAATTACCTGCGTGCCTGCAGCAAAATTCAGAACGTTATTGGTGAAGAGTATTTTCATTGTAAAGCTGTTGTGCAATAGGTAGCATGTGTTCGTTGTAAGTAATAGAAACATCATAGACACCATCGTGCACTCTCTTTCTGCCTGCAATTTCGTAGTCCGGTAGTTCGCCTTTCCATCCTGCCGGCTTAAAATCTGTATCGACCGGCCACAGGAATTCGGTTTTGAAAGGCTCTCTGCTGTATTTTTCCAAAAACCTGTTTAGCTCAAAAGCCAGTTCAGGATATTCTTTTGCCGCCTTGTATTTTCTATCAAATTCTTCATCATTAAGGCGGATTCCAAGAAGTTGATCTTCTTTTTCCGGAGGAAATTGATTGGGTGCTGCTTCTAAATAAAATTCATAGTTTGGAATATGATATCCTGAAACGGAAGCATACTTATGAGTTGCAGTATTAATGATATACCTGCAGAGGTCATGAGTTGGGCTGAATCCCTCATTGCTGTCACCTACTACCACGTCTATTTTGTTCAGCACGAATGCGGAAACTAATTCATCTGCAAGTGAACGAAATAATTGAATTTCCTTCCGGAGAATCAAATCATAAATTTCTTTGTCCGTAAATCTTCCCATGATACAACCAACAGAAGATCCCGTGTTATGAATAATGTTGAGTGTTTTATCCAGGCGGCTTCTTCCGGTGGTGCCTGAGCCATCTGTCAGTACAAATACTAGAGGTCGGTATATTTCCAAAAACCTATGAATACGTAGTTCATGCCCGGGGTGGCCAATGACCACTGCTATCTTTGCATCACGAGGTATCATTTGCAGTTATTTTATTTCCTGACAATTTCAGTAAAAAAAATCAAATTGGCATATTCTGATAAATCTATTTCTCTAAGAATTGTTTTAATGAAGCAGCAAAGGAATTTAACCAATATTAGTTTTGATGAATATGACTGCCGACAAGAATGAGAATAACGTTTATATTTACACTTATAAATTCCAAAAGATGAGAAACTCATTACTAGTTTTCCTGGTATCAACCCTTTTCGTTAGTTGCAATGTTGTAACAGGAAACGGGGTCATAAAGGAGGAAAGCAGGCAGGTGCCGGATTTTAACGAGGTGGAAACTTCCGGCTCCATAGACGTGGAGGTACAGCCCGGTACGGAAATAGGTATTAAGGTAATTTCTGATGAAAATATAATTCCCTACATCGTGACTGAGGTGAAAAGTGGCGTATTGGAAATACATTTTAAGAAGGGTACGAGCATTTCTAATGATCATAGTCGTGTAGTTGTTTCTGCACCTTCACTAAATAAGATGACCACTTCAGGTTCCGGTGATATTAGCTCAACCGGAACAATCACTAATAACCAGATCATTTATTTAAAATCATCGGGATCAGGTGATTTTAAGCTGGCGCTGGATGCACCTGCTGTCAGTATCACAGGGTCTGGTTCTACTAATTTTGAATTAAGCGGTTTTACAAAAGATGTAACTGCGGAACTTTCGGGAAGTGGAGAATTGAAATGCCGTGACCTGAAAGCAGAAAATGTAAAATTGAAAATTACCGGTAGTGCAGATGCAAAGGTCTTTGCTTCAGCTACCCTGAGAGTTACCATTACAGGGAGTGGAGATGTACAGTATTGGGGCAATCCATCGCTTCCGGAAATAAAATCAACAGGGAGCGGAACTGTAAAAGCCGGTGAACAGAATACACCATGATTTTTCCAAATGTATTGAAATTGTTTGTCACGTTTTACTATTAGTTTTCTCCTTTTATTTCTCCTATATTTGACCATTCATTATGGATAAACTTTAATTAATGAATGGATACCTAACTGCGCCTGTTGTCTGGATATTAATTGGCTTTGTATTATTTGTGCTGGAATTCATCGTTCCGGGGCTGATACTTTTTTTCTTCGCCATCGGGGCCTGGATAGTCGCTATCGTTAGCCTGTTCATCGATCTTACGCTGAATGAGCAATTGATCATTTTTCTTATCAGTTCATTGGTGAGCATTCTGTTGCTCAGAAAATGGGCCACAAAAGTGATGTGGAAGCGAAAGCATTCTACCGAACTGCTGGATGATGAATTTCTGGGTAAGACAGCTATTGCAGAATCGGATATTTCACCAAATAATAATGGGCGTATTAATTTCAAAGGAACCTCCTGGGAAGCGACATCTGATGACAATATTAGCAAAGGAGAGAATGTTACCATCACGGGCAACGACAGTATTGTTTTAATTGTAAAATCAACAAAAAGTATATGACAGCATCAACGGTTATCCTGATAATAATTATCATCTTTTTACTGATTGCTTTTCTTTCAACATTTAAAGTAGTACCTCAGCGATCTGTTTATATTGTAGAACGGTTGGGGAAATTTAACCGTGCACTTGATGCTGGTTTTCATATTTTGATTCCATTCATTGATAAAGTAGCCTACAAACAAAACCTGAAAGAGCAGGCGCTGGATGTGGCATCACAAATTTGTATCACCAGAGATAACATTGCCGTAGAGGTGGATGGAGTGTTATACCTGCAGGTGATAGATCCCCAAAAGGCATCCTACGGTATCGACAATTACAGGTTTGCTGTGATTCAGATTTCACAGACTACCATGCGCAGTATCATTGGTAAAATGGAATTGGATAAAACCTTTGAAGAGCGGGAGACAGTGAATGCAACCATCGTTGAAGCAGTGGACAGGGCAAGCGGCCCCTGGGGAATCAAAGTTTCCAGGTACGAAGTGAAAAACATTTCACCACCACAAAGCATTCGCGATGCAATGGAAAAGCAAATGCGTGCTGAACGTGAGAAGCGTGCATTGATAGCAGAATCGGAAGGAGATAAGCAAGCAAAGATCAATCGTGCAGAAGGTGATAAGCAGCAAACAATTGCATTGTCGGAAGGTGAAAAGCAGAGAAGGATCAATGAAGCAAGTGGTCGTGCATCTGAAATAGAAATGGTGGCTGTGGCTACAGCAAAAGGTATTCGTGAGATTGCGCAATCTATCAATGAAGAAGGGGGTATCAATGCAGTTAATCTTCGCATCGCTGAACAATATCTATCTGAATTCGGAAAACTTGCCAAAACCAATAACTCCATGATCGTGCCGGCAGACCTCTCTGATATTGCCGGTGTGATATCCACTGTTACTTCAGTTTTGAATAAAAGTGGAGTGGAGCAATTGCCGCAAGGGAAATAGCTTTTTTTCGTAAGGCTTTATAGTTAGTTGAATACTCACCTGGCATGAGCACTACCGGGTAATGTTCTTCACCGATAATAAATACAAAGGGAAGTAGTCCCTCCTGATTATTCTGTTGCAGGTATCCGTTATACTTCATATACTTTTGTATCAGAAATTATTTTCTCTTGATCAGACCAGGCGTCAGATATTATTTGCTTTTGCCGGTAATACTGGTTTTTCAGCTTCGGGCTGTGGCCCAGCTTTCTTCACTTCATTTCCGGCATTTGGATATTTCAGACGGGTTGTCTGCTAATGGAGTCAACTCTATTTGCCAGGATAGAGAAGGCTTTTTATGGTTTGGCACCCAAAGTGGCCTGAATCGTTATGATGGAAAACAATTCAGGGTATTCAGGCATTCCTATTCAGACAGTAACTCTATTGCCAGCAATATTTGTTTCCTTTTATGTGTTGATTCTGCTGATAATATCTGGATACTTTCTTCTAATTCTGTAAGTTGTTTTGACAGGCAGTCGGGTAATTTTAAAAACTATTTTTTTGAAGATAAGAATGGAAAAGTTGTTTCCGATCCTCAAATTTTTAACGGCCTGATGGTGATGAAAAATGGAAGTGTGCTGATAAATTCCGCACGTTTTGGTTTTCTTGAACCTGATGTACAACATCGCCGGTTGGTGCCGATACGCTTTCAGAAAATTCCTGCCGGTATTCAATACCGTGACATTTACGTGAATGCAACGGGCGCTATTTGGTATCACACGGATGCTTCCATATTTGTTTCAACTGACAATGGCAATACTTTCATAAAGGCATTAGATCGAAAAAATTTACCGGCTGGTTTACCAATTTCCGCACTTGGACTATGTTATGTTTCAGGAGTGCGCTATTTTTTTGCAGATGAACGTGGATCAGTACCTGCCACTATTGTGGAATCAAATCCATCGATAGACAGTGTTTCTATGATACACTTTTCTGAAAATTTCTTTACCACATTTGAAGCCTATAACCAGGATTCATGGTGGATGGGTTTTTGGGGAAGCGGACTTGTGGAGTACAATCCTAATTCTGGAAATATGAAGCACTACCTGCATTATAAGGATGATGCAAGTTCTATAACGAATAACCTGGTGAAGGCAATATTTACAGACAGAGATGGTGATTTATGGATTGGAACTGAAAACGGAATTGACTATTGCAACCCCGGAAGAGATAAGATATTTATGGTTAATAATAAAATCAGGGGTTATGAAAAATTGGATATAAGCGAGGTAGAAAGCATGGTGGAAGATGCCAATGGAAAGGTTTGGATCGGGATGCTTGATTATAATTCCGGTGCTACCAACGGATTGATTTGTTATGATCCTAAAACTTCCAGATACAAGAGTTTTACAGATGTTTCAGCAGGTGCTTATGGCATCTGGCAAATATTGCCGGAGGGTGATAACTTATTGCTAAGCACTCAGGAGGGGCTGGCTGACTTTAACTTAAAAACAGAAACACTCTCGAAAAAAATCCGGCATCCTTTTCCTTCTGAAATAATGAACATACGGAAAGGATTTCCAATTCTTCAAAAGGACCACACAGGAAAATACTGGTTGGGTATCTGGAGAAAAGGACTCTTGAAGTTCGATTCTGCTACGAAGGAAGCGATCTATTTTAATACCACCGAAAGCAATATCCAAAGACGGCTTTCAGATGATTTGGTTTATGGATTAGCTGTGGATGATAATAATAATATCTGGGTCATCAATCTAGGTAACAATGTGCTGGAGTATATTGATAACCGTTCCAATGAAGTAACCCACATTCCGGTAGAAATAAATGGGCATCCGTTTTCGGATAAATTTCATTGCATCGCAACCGATCATCTTGGCAATGTCTGGATTGGAACCAGTGGTGGGGGATTAGTTATGTATGATGCCAGAAGCCATCAGTTTCACTTATATACCACCGGAGACGGACTTCCTGATGAGTTTGTTCAGGGGATGCGTGTGGACCAGGCAAGCAGGTTGTGGGTGCTCACCTCTACAGGGCTTGTATGGATTGATACTACCTCAGGAAAAATTCATACTACGGATCGGCGTCTCTTATACGAAAATGAAAAATATCTAAGACCAATATTTATTTATTGGTTTTTTTGTTGTATTTTTGGTCTTAAATAAT
>JBDHYH010000111.1:0-12686 GCA_039811325.1 Chitinophagaceae bacterium
TACCAAATGAGCTACTTCCGCTTGTTTATTATTTTTAAGAACTGGAAAATGGGTTGCAAAAATAGGTGAACAAACCTTCCAGTCAAAATTTATTTATAAGTCGGATTGTACTGTGTACTGGTAGGCACTTCCACCTTGGGTTTACCCTTGTACCTGTTCACATACATGCCATAAACCATTCCGGTAAATAGCGCCAGAACGATAGCCAACTGGCAATAAAATAAGAACCTGGAAGTGCTTACCCAACTGTAAGCGACATCTTTTCCTTTATTGTCTTGTACTTCTGCTTGTTCCATGTTGAGTTTTTTGTACTTCGCAAAAATAATAGTTTGAATGGAAATTCTATTTATTGTTTTTAACAATTTCTGAAAAAGTCTTTTTGCCCTTTAAGAAATACTCTTTTACAATACTCCCAATGTAAACTCCGGTGAGTGATTTGAAAGATTTGATGGTAGCAGGGCTTTTCTTATGAGTAAAAATCCACTTATAATAGGAGCCGTGCGCTTTGATGACTGCGATGAACCATCCAAATTTTCCCTGGAAAAGAAAACGAATACCGGCAATACCATCCAGTACCATTCTCTTCAGCAATGTTCCGGCTTTTTCTCCCCGGGGCAGATTTTTATGCATGATGACCAGGCTATTCCGGAAATTCAAAAACACCTTTTTCTTGTTGCCTGCTTCAAGGCTTCCGCCACCCAGATGGTAAACTAACGATTCTGGTTGTACGAAAATTTGAAACCCTGCGTTCTGCATTCTCCAGCACAGATCGATTTCTTCCTGATGTGCAAAGAGGTATTCATCAAATCCGCCGACAAACCTGAATGCTGTTGCTCTTACAAACATCGCTGCTCCCGATGCCCAGAACACGGGAGTGGCATCTTCATATTGGCCATTGTCAGTTTCGCAATCATCAAATACTCTTCCCCTGCAAAAAGGGTATCCCAGGGAATCAATCCATCCGCCGGATGCACCGGCATATTCGAAATGATCTCTTTTGTTCAATGAGAGAATTTTTGGCTGACAAGCAGCAATACCTTTGTCAGATTCCATCAGGTTTATTATGGGTTGAATCCATCCCGGTGTTACCTCCACATCGCTATTGAGCAGGACATAATATTCAGAATTGATTTGATCTAATGCCCTGTTGTATCCTCCGGCAAATCCATAGTTCTTTTCAAGGTTAATTAACTCGACAGCTGGATAGGAATGTTTCATGAACGAAATAGAATCATCGGTGCTCCCATTATCTGCAATGATTACACGAAGATTTGAATATTCCGAAGCCAGCACTGAAGGCACGAACTTTTCAAGATATTGTTTTCCGTTCCAATTGAGGATAACGACCGCTACAGATGGAGAGTTACTATTCATTATTTATGCAGTAAACAAACATAAAAGAAATTATTGTTGATTTATTGGTTTGTTGGATTAAGTTTCAAGATTCAGGGTTCAAAGTTCAAAGTTCAATATTCAATATTAAAGAATCCTCCATTTTAAAATCTTGAATTACAAGCTACTCTTTGGTCGTACGCATTAGAGGATAGAATTTGAAATTTGGAATCCTCTCCTTCAAAAATTATCCATTAACCATTATCAATTAATCATTGACAATTTGCCACTCACCGTTCTTCATTTACTTTTCAATCTTCACTCTCCTCAATTCTAAAAGGTTCAGACTATTGGGTTTTAGATTTTTCACATAAGGCTGAACCAGCCGCACTACCATATCATACCAAAGCGGCACCACAGGTGCATCACGTATCATCAATTGATCTGCTTGCCGGTAAATGATATATCTGATGGAATCATTCTTTTCTGACAAGGCTTGTTCATAAAGTTTGTCGTAACCGGGATTGTTATACCTCGTATAATTGGGAGGTGCCGGATTCTTGCTGTAAAAAACACTCAGAAAATTTTCAGCATCAGGGTAGTCGCCGATCCAACTGCCTCTGAAAAATAATGCTTCTGATTTTGCAGTTTGCTCGAGCAGCAAACTCTTTTGTACTACTTCCACATTGATATTAATTCCGATTTGCCTGAGATCATTGGCTACATAACTTGCAATGTCTGCATAGATGGGTACGGTGAGCAGCGGAATAGCAGGAAGGTTTTGGCCCTTGGGATACCCTGCCTCTTTCAAGAGGGCAAGTGCCTTTTCAGGATTGTAATCATAACCTTTCACTTTCGTACTGTCAAATGAAGGAAATCCTAACGGCACAAACCCGCTGGTAGCTGCCGTTCCCATTGAGTTGCGGATGTACAGCATCATTTTCCTTCTGTCAAATCCATAATTGATGGCCTGACGGATTCGAATGTCCCTGAGTACAGATTTTTTTACAACCTCTTTGCTGGTGTCCATAAGGATGCCGAAATATTCTGTGGTGAGGTATGGATGTTTTTGCAAAACAATTTTTCCTTTCCAATCAGGACGAAGCTCACCACTCTTTGAGAGTACTTCGTCTTTGAAAGAAGGATCGATGTCATTGATGAAATCCAACCTGTGTTGTTGAAACTCGAGAAACTCTGTAGCCTTATTCTGGAGAAATGTAACCTTGATGCCATCGAGATACGGGAGCCGTGTTCCGGTACTGTCTTTTTCAAAATAGTTCGGATTTTTTTTCATAATCAATGCCTGTCCTTCTTCCCAAGCCACGAATTGAAAAGGGCCGGTGCCGCATGGATGCCTTCTGAAATCTTTCTTGTATTTCTCAACTACTTCGTGCGGTACAATACTGCAATATTGCATGCTCATCACACCGAGAATAGGATGAAAAGGCCGAAGTAATTTTAATTGAAATGTAGAATCATTCAATGCCTTGAAAGGTTGAACGGTGTCCACTCTGTCATTGAAAATCCATGCGCCGCTGCTTGCTGTAGCAGGATCGAGAATTCTCGAAAAACTGTATTCCACATCGTGAGCCGTCATCTTTCTTCCTTTCCCGCCGGGAAATGCATCGTTGTCGTGAAAAAAAACATCACCTCTCAAATGGAAAGTGAAGATGCGGTGGTCTTCTGAAATGTCCCAGCTTGTTGCAAGCGAAGGCACGATGTTCAGGTTGTCATCTATCTCCACCAGCGTGTTGTACAATTGATGATCGGCCCACATCACCGATTGTGCTTTTGCAAATGCAGGATCAAGGCTTGCAATTCCGCTTTGCTCGTTGTAATGAAATACATTGCTCTTCTGACGGGTATTCCCACACGAAAGAAGTAACAGTGATACGCCTATAAATAAAAATGTTTTTACGATCCTGTATGCTGAAAATTGTTTTTTTAACTTCATCTTTGTTTTGACAAGCGATAAATTTAATAAATGAAAAAGATTCAACTACTAACGATTCTCTTATTTTTTTGTTCCGCAGTATTTGCCCAGCCATTTACCCATGCTGATACATTGCGTGGAAGCAACGGCCCGGGGCGTGATTGGTGGGATGTTACACATTATAACCTGCATGTGAAGTTCAATATATCGGACAGCAGCATTTCCGGATACAACATCATTTCTTTCAAACCTTCACCGGGTGTTCCTAAATTTTTCCAGATAGACCTGCAAGCTCCTTTGGTGATAGACTCGGCAATTGTGGATTTTGGGCTTCGTTTTTTTTCAAGGAAGGTGGGAAGCGATATCAGGACTATGGTTAGAAGTGACAGAAGAAAACTAAATGTGGTGAAGGAGGGTAATGCCTGGTTTGTAAAAATGGATTATGCAGGAAAGGAGAATGACAGGAGGCCAATATTGACTGCAAAAGATACAGCAGGCTTTCTGCCTAATCTTACAATTTATTATCACGGCAAACCACATGTTGCGGTGACACCACCATGGGATGGAGGAGTAATCTGGAAAAAAGATTCAACGGGTAGTCCATTTGTAACTGTTGCTTGCCAGGGACTGGGTGCCAGTGTTTGGTATCCGTGCAAGGATTACCAGGCTGATGAACCTGACAGCGCATCTATGACGTTCACTGCTCCCGACAGCCTTGACATCATCAGCAATGGCCGTATGCGGGATTCTGTCAATAATGGAGATGGTACTCATACGGTGACCTGGGCAGTTGTAAATCCAATTAATAATTATAACATCATTCCTTACATAGGCAAGTACGCCCACTTCGGACAGATTTACGAAGGAGAAGAAGGGCCACTCACAATGGACTACTGGGTACTCAGGTACAACCTTGACAGAGCTAAAGTGCAGTTCAAAGATGCTGAACGGATGATGAAGGCATTCGAATATTGGTTTGGGCCTTATCCTTTTTATAAAGACGGTTATAAGTTGGTAGAGGCTCCTCACCTGGGGATGGAGCATCAAAGCGCCGTGGCTTATGGCAATCATTTTATGAATGGATATCTGGGCAGAGACCTGAGTAGATCAGGCTGGGGATTGAAATGGGATTTTATCATCGTGCACGAAAGCGGACACGAATGGTTTGGCAATAACATCACTTCAAAAGATATCGCTGATATGTGGGTGCACGAGGGGTTTACAAACTATAGCGAAACATTATTTACAGAATATTATTATGGCAAAAAAGCCGGGTCAGCATACGTCATCGGTACCCGGAAAAGTGTCAGGAATGACAAACCAATTGTCGGGCATTATGGTGTGAATAATGAAGGCAGTGGGGACATGTATTACAAGGCTGGTAGCATGATCCATACCATTCGCCAGGTGATCAATGACGACAATAAATTCAGGTCGATCCTGCGCGGATTGAATAAACACTTCAGGCATCAAACCGTTACAGGCAAACAAGTGGAAGACTACATCAGTGAGCAGGCAAAACTTGACTTTTCAAAAGTATTTGAGCAATATCTCACTACCACGAAAATTCCTGTGCTGGAATACAAAACGGAGAATGGTAAATTACTTTATCGATGGACTAATGTTGTAGATGGATTCAGCATGCCTGTAAGAATATTTAATGATGCCGGAGAATTGGTTTGGATACATCCTACAGATATTTACCAGGCAGCATTACCTGGTGTGAGCAAGATAAAAGTGGATGAGAATTTTTATGTGGAAGTGAAAGAAGCGAGCGGTGGAGGAGAGTGAGTCGTGTTTAGGGTTGAGTCTGCCGCAGCGGATAGAGTTTAGAGGTGCTTAGATGTGTTTAGGGGTGTTCCAACCTTGATCCGCCGAAGTGGACAACCTTGAACTCTCAAACCCGAAACCTGATTCTCCGCGGCGAACGAAACAAGGAACTCGAAACTTGAATCCCCAATCCTCAATCCCGAATCCCACATTACCTCAAAAGCAATTTCTTATTTTTGTCTTCGTGAAAAATTTCGGTGCTTACTTCAGCTATTTTCTCTTTTGGATCATCTTTTTTATTGCCACGAGAGCTTTATTCCTTTTATATCATCTGAACCTGGCGGACGGTTTGACGGCTACTGATATCTTCAACGTTTTCCGATATGGACTGCGCATGGATATGTCTTTTGCTGCTTATATCTGTATTCTGCCCTTCCTGCTTTATTTCATCAAGTCATTTGCACCGCGAGTCCGGGTGAGTAAGTTTGTAAAAATCTATTCGATTGTCTTAATTGTAATTCTTTCCTTCCTGACAGTTGCTGACCTGGAACTCTATACCGCATGGGGCTTTAGAATGGACACTACGCCGCTTCAGTATTTTAAGTCGCCGCGCGAGATGGCAGGTACGGTTTCTTCGGCGCCTCTCTTTATCTTGTTGATTATTTTTGGTTTCCTTTGTTTTCTCTTCATTTATCTTTTGCAGTATTTCAATTTGCGTGCTTTCAGAAACGGAGGAAAACCAAAAGTGTTGAATGTTGGTCTGGCTCTTTTTCTCATCGCCGTGCTTTTTATTCCCATACGTGGCGGTATTCAAAAGATTCCACTCAACATCAGTGATGCTTATTTTTCTGATAAACTCTTTGCAGACCATGCAGCCATCAACCTGCCATGGAATATCATGTTCAGCCTGCTGAATCAAAACAAAGACAAAAATCCATACCAGTATTTTGATGATGCCAAAGCAGAGCGCCTGGTAAAAAGTGTATTAGACACAGGGACGCCGAGAATACAGAATGTATTGAGTACTGACAGGCCAAATGTTATTTTTATCATCCTGGAAAGTTATACTGCCAAATTTGAAGGAGCACTGGGAGGAGAGCCGGGAGTTACACCTAATTTGGATTCGATAGCTGCTGACGGCATCTTATTTTCAAATATCTATGCTGCCGGAGATCGTAGTGAGAAAGGGCAGGTGGCCATTCTGAGCGGTTATCCAAACCAGGCGATAAACAGCATTATCAAGATGCCAACGAAGACACGCGATCTGCCAAGCCTTGCAAAAACACTGGAGGCTTATGGGTATACCTGTAGCTATACTTATGGAGGAGAATTGGAATTTGCTAACATCAAATCCTACCTCATCAACACGGGTTACAAGCACCTGGTATCAAAATATTCTTTCCCGACTGAACTGCGCACTACATCGTGGGGAGTACATGACCAATATGTTTTTGAACGGTTTCGTACAGACCTTGAAAAGGCGCCCGCGTCCTTCTTTTCAACGATCTTCTCGCTCAGCAGTCATGAGCCTTATGATGTGCCGTTATTGCATTTCAGGGGAGATGATGAGACTACACTTTTCAAAAATTCTATTTATTATACCGATAGTGTTTTGGGTGATTTTATCCGGAAGATAAAATTGGAACCTTACTGGAAAAACACGTTGGTTGTTATCACTGCAGATCATGGCCATCCATTGCCCGGACACGATCCGAATGATGTACCATCCAAGTTTCATATACCATTAATTTTTACCGGAGGCGCACTTACGTGGAAAGGTGTGGTTTCAAAAGTGGGTTCCCAGAATGATATTGCTACCACTGTGCTCGGCCAAATGAACATTTCTCCTGCAAAATTTCATTGGGGGAAAAATCTCCTTGATTCTTCATCCAATTCATTTGCATTTTATAATTACAACAATGGCTTTGGCTGGGTGAAACCCGATGGATTTGCAACAATGGACAATGTCTCGCATAAGGTCATTCATCAATCAACAGGATTTGATACCTCACTTTTAAAGTATGGTAAAGCTTTCATGCAGGTTTCGTACGGAGAGTATTTGAGAAAGTGAGAGTTAGTGTGTGCAATAGTGTTAGAATGTTGGGACGTTGTAATGTTGTAACGTTGGGACGTTGTAGCGTTGGACGTTGTGATGTTGGGACGTTGGTAAGTTGTAACGTTGTGATATTGGGTTATTTGATGGCTACTGTGAAAGGATTAGAATTTGAGAGTATTCATTGCCGTCTGCTTTATCTGGTAGGCTTGAAATAGTTATTGCAGAATTTTCAGATTGTTTTGATGAAATCGATAGGAGATGTCAAAACTTATATTGCCCTCTGCTTTATCTGGTAGGCTCGAAAAAGTTATTGCTGAATTCTCAGATTGTTTTGTTGAAATCGATAGGACTTTGGATAGTATCCATTGCCGTCTGTCCCGATAGCAATCGTGGACTGACGGAACAAGAATATCGATTGTCTTCGGCTTTAGCCGCATATTTTCAATCTAAGGAGATAGCTTATTAAAAATCAGCACAATTGAAATGTTTACAAGTAATTCACACCTCACCAAAAAGAAGTATTGTACAACAGAAGATTCCTTTACATCTGAAAAGCCTTCATGTTTTTTTTAAAATAGTCTATAAAAAAAGTAGGCTATTTCAAAATTTATCCTATTTTCGCTTCCTCAAATATTGAAAAGGTGGAGGTCACCCATAAGAACAAGAACATAAAATGAACAATCAGAATACTCAATACTACATGGTTTGCAAGTCTGCAATGAACTGTTGTTGTATGGCAGATCGCAGGTGTGTCGGGTAATCTATCGGAATAAAATTTTTGATGGTAAACGCCTCCCGACAAAATCAGGAGGCATTTTTTTTATAAGCAATAAACAAAAGAATGAACATCGGACCAGACATAAAAAGTAGAAACATCACCAACGCAATATGTTGCTGCACCATGATGTGTTGCTGTATGCCCATGCTCCGATGTTACCGTAGGTAAGCGCTTTGACGATTTTGATGAACAGGCTTTACGGTGACCACGTAAAGCCTGTTTCTTTATCAGCCAGGCAACAAAAGATTAATACAACAAAAAGGGTTGGTGATGAAGCCAAACCAGGAATTTAAAAATAATCAGTTCTAAAAATGACCACCATAAAATCAAATACCCAGGTACAGATTGATTATAAGATCTTGAGCAAAGTAAATGCTCTTGCAAAAAAGATTGGAAATACACCTCTAATACCTGTCGTGGGTTTACACGGGAATCCGGCTGTGAAAATATTTGCTAAGGCGGAATGGGAACAGTTTTCAGGAAGTGTGAAAGCGCGCGCAGCTTTCAACATTATCAGGGAAGCAGTGCTGGCCGGTGAACTAAACAATGATAGGACTTTGCTGGACGCTACCAGCGGCAACACAGGTATAGCGTATGCTGCTATTTGCCGTGAATTGGGATTGAACGTTACGCTCTGCCTTCCTGAAAATGCCTCGTCCGAACGGAAGACGATCTTAAAATCACTGGGGGCCGAAATCATTTATACATCACCATTTGGAGGTACTGATGAAGCCCAGGAGAAAGCGGGCGAACTGGCAATACTTTATCCTGAAAAGTATTTCTATGCCAGTCAATACACCAATGCAGCTAATTGGAAAGCTCATTATGATGGCACGGCTGTAGAGATTATTTTGCAAGCACCGGGTATTACGCATTTCTTAGCAGGGCTGGGTACTACGGGCACTTTCGTAGGTACTTCAAGAAGACTGAAAGAGTTCAATTCGCAAATAGAAGCCGTTTCACTGCAACCCGACCTTGCCATGCACGGCATAGAAGGATGGAAGCATCTTGAAACAGCGATCGTTCCTCAAATATATGATCCTGAAATAGCTGATGACAACAGAACCATCAGTACAGAATCGGCATGGGAAGTCATCAGGCATTTTGCAAAGCAGGGTTTATTATTAAGCCCTTCCTCTGCTGCCAACATTGCCGGTGCAGTGCAGGTAGCATCCGAAATCAGTGAAGGTCACATCGTTACTATCCTTCCTGATAATGCTGAAAAATATGCTGAAGTCATCCAACAAATATTATAAGAATGATTTACTTATTACCATTAGCTAAAGAACAAATTATTGAAGATGCCCTCCGCACTTTTCCGGATGAATGCTGCGGTTTTCTCCTGGGTAAAGAACAGGGGGAGGAGCGAATCGTAGAAGAAATTCTCATCGTTGAAAATGCGAAAGAAGGTGATAAACGCCGGCGATTCGAAATCACAGCAAAGGATTATCTGAATGCAGAGAACACCGCTTCTGAAAAACAACTGACACTGTTAGGTGTGTATCACTCTCATCCCAATCATCCGTCTGTTCCCAGCGAACATGACCGAAAAGTTGCGCAACCTTTCTTTTCGTATGTGATTGTATCGATCATGAATGGCGAATACTCGACACTACAGTCCTGGAGACTCAATGATGATTTTCAATTTGAGGAAGAACTGGCAGGCGAAACCTTGAGAGGTTTAGCAAAGGAAGGAGCATAGGCAAACCTTGAAGGTTTCATAAAATCAATAATTATCAATTAACAATTATCAATTAACAATTATCAATTAAAAAACATGGCAACAATTGTAATTCCAACCCCACTGAGAATATTTGTCAATGGACAATCAAGGGTAGCTGTCAACGGATCCACTGTAAGGGAGAGTATCGATGACCTTGTAAAAAATTTTCCCGACCTCAGGAAAAACCTATTGGAAGAGAGCGGACAGATCAGAGGCTATATCAACATATTCGCAGGAGACCAGGACATTCGCAACCTGGAGAAAGAGCATACTCCTGTAGAAGGACACACTGTTATCAGCCTGATTCCCGCCATTGCCGGTGGCAGCCCTGATACTGTGTCTTTCAGCAAGGAAGAGTATGATCGATACAACCGGCACATCATCATTCCGGGATTTGGAATTGAAGGACAGCAAAAACTCAAAGCTGCAAAAGTATTAGTCATCGGTGCAGGCGGCCTGGGATCTCCTTCACTCCTGTACCTTGCAGCAGCCGGAGTAGGTACGATAGGTATCGTAGATTTTGATAAGGTGGACGATAGCAACCTGCAACGACAGGTGCTCTTCGGAGTAGAAGATATCGGCACTCTCAAAGTAGAGGCTGCAAAGAAAAGATTGGAAAGCCTCAATCCGCACATCAATATTATCACTCACAATCTGCAATTGACTTCAGGGAATGCTCTCGAACTTTTCCGGCAATATGATGTAGTAGCAGATGGAACTGATAATTTTCCTACGAGATACCTCGTAAATGATGCCAGTGTACTGGCAGGTATTCCCAATGTGTATGCTTCTATCTTTCAGTTTGAAGGGCAAGTGTCAGTGTTTAATTACAAGGACAAAGCAGGCAACATCGGGCCTAATTACAGGGATCTGTATCCATCGCCTCCTGATCCGGGATTGATACCAAATTGTGCCGAAGGCGGTGTGCTTGGCGTGTTACCCGGAATTATCGGAACACTGCAAACGAATGAAGTGATCAAGATCATCACCGGCATCGGTGAGCCATTGAGTGGAAGATTCTTTGTTTTTGATGCGCTCAGTTTCGAAACACGTGTGCTGAATATCACAAAGCAAAAAGGTACACCTGAAATCAAAGGATTGATTGATTACGAACAATTCTGCGGTGTGCCTGCTGCTGAAAGAAAGATCAAAGAAATAAGCGCTTCGGAATTAGAACAATGGATCAATGCCGGCGAAGATATACAGGTGATCGATGTGCGCGAACCAAATGAATATGAACAAGTCAACATTGACGCTTTGCTCATTCCATTGGCTACTGTAAAAGATAGAGCCAATGAAATTGCCAGGGATAAGAGGGTGGTGGTGCATTGCAAAATGGGCGGGCGTAGTGCAAAAGCTATTCGGCAGTTGGAAGATGCTTTCGGGTTTGAAAACCTGTACAACCTGAAAGGAGGAATTACGGCTATCGAAAGAGAAACCAATTTGCTCACTGAAAGAACTTTGAAAGTTTAGAAGTAGCCGTCGCTGTGGTTCGTGAAGACACGAACCACGGCAGATGGCAGCCGTCGGTACCGCAGGTCAGACGGCGGATAGAATGAAAACCTTCAAGGTTTAGGAAATAAATATTTATTCATTAATAAAACAAACCAAAATGGCAACATTAAGATTAGGGGACAAGGCACCCGACTTCAACGCCGAAACAACACATGGCAGCATCAGCTTTTACGAATACCTGGGCGATTCATGGGGTGTATTATTTTCTCATCCTGCGGATTATACTCCGGTCTGCACTACAGAATTGGGTGCTACCGCAAAACTGAAAGAAGAATTCGCGAAACGAAATGTAAAAGTGATAGCACTCAGTGTAGATCCTGTGGATAGTCATCACGGATGGGTGAAAGATATCAATGAAACGCAGAACACAGAAGTGAATTTTCCTATCATCGGCGACCATGACCGAAAGGTTTCTGAACTCTATGATTTCATTCATCCCAATGCCAGTGTAAGCGCTACTGTTAGATCAGTACTCATCATCGCTCCTGACAGATCCATTAAACTCATCATCACCTACCCCGCATCAACAGGCCGCAATTTCAATGAAATACTCCGGGTAATTGATAGTCTGCAACTGACTGCTCATTACCAGGTGGCCACACCTGCCAATTGGGAACATGGAGATGAAGTGGTGATCACATCTGCTGTGAAGGAAGAAGAATATCCTTTTAAATTTCCGAAAGGATACAGAACGGTAAAGCCTTATTTGAAGCTGACACCGCAACCCAATTTATAACCCTATGCCACCCTGGCCTGTCCTGAAAGGCAGGCCTCGGTGGATTTAATTTTTTGATTATGAAAAAAGAAGCGGGAACCTTATATGCTGATGAAAAGACAATAAGGTTAGTGGCTTTCCAGGTATTGGTCATAGCTTTTGTTTCCCTGGTAGGGCAATGGGCTTATCTTTTTTTATTTTTAGCTCTTGATTTTTTCCTGAGGGCATTTACAAGTGCAAGGTCTCCTCTGGCAACATCTGCAAAAGCCATCACAAGGGCATTGAAACTAAAACCACAACTCATTTTTGCTGCTCCAAAGAGATTTGCTGCAAGCCTTGGGTTCATCTTTTCATCGTTTGTTTTTGTCTTCTTTGCATTGCAATGGAATACGGCAGGCTATATCACAGGCTCAGTATTGATATTTTGTGCGCTGCTCGAATCAGCGTTTGGTATCTGTGTGGGGTGTTATGTTTTTGATTTGGTAGTTGCACCATTGAAAAGAGGTAGAGTGTTTAAGGTTAAATGGTTAAATGGTTACCGTGTTTGAAAAGTTTTATAAAATGCAAGCATCGAATTGCACTGGCAACAACCAACAATTTCCGCAACGGAAAGGCGGGCAACGTTTTGCGTGTTGCCGCAGTTGACGATTTCGGAGCACTTCACTGTCAACCTGCACAAAAGTTTTATAGGAGCACTCAGCTTCAATTTTCCACGTCACTGCCAATTGAGGCAACACGCTGTTGTAAGCTGGCCTTCTGTCTTTCCTCATTGTAAAGCCCTTTTCAATATAGGTTTTCACTGTTTCTGTCCAACTGTTTTTGTGTTGGTATGTGTGTGACTGCTGCGTTGGGTTCATCATCTAA
>JBDHYH010000112.1:0-12554 GCA_039811325.1 Chitinophagaceae bacterium
TCACCATACTACGAAGCAGCATATAACAGGTATCCTGTGTATAGGATAGATTGAAGTGATTTTTTATAGAATTAAAACCGGTACCCCATTGTAACCTGAGCGAAAGAAAGCTGGTAATGGTAAGATGCCTCACCTGGCTTTTCTTTATAGGTATTTGTGATCATTCTGTGATATCTTCCTTCTACAAAAATATGACGGGTAGCATTATACGAAAATCCTCCAAGCACTCCCGGCTGAAACGGTACGATTGTTTCTGTCTCATCAAAAGTTCTGTCGGCATAAATATCAAAATAGGCTTTGCTTTCAAGCCTGAAATTGTAATTGACAGATACGCCTGCAAGCAAAGTAAGATCAGGGAATATCTTGTAGCCTGCCTGTACAGGAAGGGATAGTTGAAACAAAGTATTTTCTATTTTTTCTGTGTTCGATCCTTTGAAATAGGAAGTTGAACTGTGTTCATTAAATAGCGGTTCTACCCGTATGCTCCATTTTTCCTTAATCGGAACTTCAATGACTCCACCTGCTACAAAACCCAGGTCAGCGCGGATTTCACGGGTTTCAAGTGGTGGGGCAATATTCATCCTGCCTATTTCGAGACCGGCCTTTATTCCAAACCGCACCGGCTGTCTCTGAGCGTGGATATTGAAGGCAGTGAGAAGCATAGATAGTATGAAGAGGAGGTGTTTCAATTTCTTTAAGGTTAGTTTTTGAGATATTTTGTTATTCCTGGATCTCTCAACAGAAAACTACAAAGATGTATCATGACTTTGGCCTTGCTGATGGAGTAGTGGCAAATAAAATAATTTAAAAGACAATTTGGTGTTAATTGTCCAGACCGGCTGTGGTATGTTGATTAGTAGTAATGTGGAATATGGATTTGTCTTAAATGAATTCCGATAGAAACCATCCAGGTTTTCAAATATCCGGAAGGCTTAAGGGAAATTTATTCGAGTGACCGGTTCATGAATTTAATCAATGGCATCAACACTTTGAATGACTCGCTCACCTTCTTTGCAAACTGTGGAGAAAGCACTTCCTCGTCTGTAAAACCTCTTGTAGCTACAAAGCTTTTCATTTTCAAAAATTCAGCAGCAGGATTTTCTTTGTCGTATCCTTTCGGAACGTTTACCAGTACCTGCGATGCTTCTTTTTCCAATTTTCCAAACTGTTTTTTGAATGCCGGAGCGTAGATAATCTTTTTGAATTCAGGTAGGCAATAGTCAATTTCCTGTCGCAGTTTCTTTAGCTCATTCGGTTCCGGCATCCAGAGGCCTCCGCCTGCAAAGCTTTCGCCGCCGGGCTGTATGTGGACGTAATATCCTGCATAGATTGATTTTTTGCCACCCCTGCTGAAGTAGGCACTGCGATTGACTTTATAAGGTGTTTTGTTTTTTGAAAAACGAATGTCGCGATTGATCCTGAATATACAATCCTTTGCCCTGAGTTCTTGCAGGTCTTCATCAAATAAAACCATTTTATCCAATAATGCCTGGACGAATGATTCGAAATTTTCTTTGACAGCATCATACTTTTTTCGATTGGCATCAAACCATTCTTTTGTGTTGTTCTTTTTTAAAGTTTTCAGGAAGGAGAGGGTAGTGGGAGTGATCAAGGTGATTATAATTTTGTAATTGAAAACATCTATTGATGAATAGTGAAAGATGCAAATTTAAGATGCTTGTGCCGATGCATCCAAAATGAAGGAGTGTATTTAAAATCTGATTATTATCTGATGTCGTATTACCACGATGCTTTTCAGGTAGTCTCAAATGTGGAGATGGCCATTGTGACCCGAAGCGATGGAGAAGCAGACTCACTGAAGCCTTATGGTTTATGCAAGGAGTTTGCCTGTCTGTCGACGAGACAGGCTTCTCCGCCACAATAAGCTTCCATGATCAGATTTTTCCGCTGTGGCGGATCGAAATGACAAGATTTTGAGACAGCCACGAAAACTATTCATGTTGCAAATATCTGGGCTTCTTCCAAACCAAAGAGGCTGCCTCGCATTGAGACAGCCTCCTGGCTGCTTTCCACTTTTCATTTTAACCCCGGATTATCAGCAATTTGGGTTAGTGCTTCATCACTTTCAGCACTTTTTTATTTGCCAGCCTGATGATATATAGACCATTAGTGTATCCACCGAAGTTGAATTGTTGTTGCTGAGAAGTAATCTTAACAGATTGCAACAACTTCCCTGCTTCATCATACACAGTAGCGATACTTCCTATCAATTTTTTATCGCCAACTACTACCGTTATCCATCCTTTTGTCGGATTAGGATATACAATTGTTTTTGGAAGTTGATCAGCAATATAATTCAGCCGGACAACATTGGATAATGAAGACCTGCCATCAAGGTCAACCTGCGCAAGGCGGTAATACATAACATTCTGTCCCAGCCTGTCAATATCATAATCGGTATATTGATAGGATGAATTACCCGTAGTATTTCCCGAAGCACTAACAGTACCGATTACACTAAATGTCTGCGCATCAAATGAACGCTCTATCCTGAAC
Source organism: Chitinophagaceae bacterium (assembly GCA_039811325.1). GTDB lineage: Bacteria > Bacteroidota > Bacteroidia > Chitinophagales > Chitinophagaceae > Ginsengibacter. The sequence continues at coordinate 2,518 of JBDHYH010000112.1, forward strand.
TCCTTTGTGTTCCTTTCATTGGCAGTGGCCCATTCCAGTAAATTGTCCTTGTTTTTATTAGTTCCTTTAAAGTATAACCATGTTACCGACAAAACGGAACCGAGATAAGTGCTAACTACTGCACCGGTGCCCAATTGTTCTGTATTTCCAACACTGTCTGTTGCGAGTACAAAAAATGAATAGACAGTATTAGGCATTCCCGCAAACAGTGTATCTGTTCTTGTAATTCTGTCTTTAAGTATGCTAAAATTAGTGCCATCAGTGGAATAATAAAGTGTATAATAGTGAACGCCACAACCATTGGGATCATCCTGGCCCGACCATGAAAGCGGTATCACATTATTATAACTTGCCTCCAGCATATTCATCTGGCTGGATGGCGCCACCGCATCAATGATGTTGTGTTCAATGTTGGTAGGAATGGTATCATTCTGGTCAAATACAATTTTTGCGAAAGCAAGAATGGAATCTAGTGTCTGTGCATTGGATACCGGCTTTATGCTAAAGTTCACAAATCCATGCCCGTTTTTTGTTTTGTCTCCGGTAGTATCCTGCAATAATAGAAATCCTTTCAGCGGATCAGTAGGTTGCATCAGGGTCACCGGATCTATAGACTGGAACTCCCAGAAGAACTCATGTTTTACCACATCGTATCCTGCCACCAGGTCAATGAACAAGTCGAGAGAGTCCCTTGCATCCAATCGCTGATAGCTGGAAGCAGTTGAAACAGGAACTGAAAACGATTGATTATTGAACCCGAAATTAGAAAGTTCAAAAGTACCTGCATCCATCTTTTCATGTGCCGGCACAATTACCTTCACATACTTGGCAGGTGCGGAAGCTATTTCTGAATTTTCAAATGTAACGGTATAGGGTAAACGGTCTTTTACACTCACCCAGCGCTTGTCAGGCTGCCCGTCCGGGCCAATGATTTCGTTAGGGTCGAAGGAACGGATGACTTCGGTGGTAGCCGTTTTGCCGGGAGTTTTTCCGCCTGGTGGGTCTCTTCTGGTGCCATTGGGTTTGTTATTTTGCGGGCAGGATTTTGAGTTCCTTATTTTTCGTTTACTCAATTTTTCCTTGTCTTCCTCATGGATTCTAAAAACATCTCTTGCTTCCCGGCTCCATTCTCTTTGGTCGTCGCCATATTTTTTTCTTATTTCTTCCAAATATTTTTCGTGCTCCTTATATCGTTTCTCAAGAATTTTCCATCTTAATTTCGCCACTTTGGTTAATCCTTCTTTAATATTCTCAGCGCTTCCTACCGGGTCTTCTCCCATATTAAATACTGCCTGGCTGGTAGCGTCAACACCTGCAATTGTAAGATTAGCTGCAACAGCTAACCCAGCTCCCTCCAAGTTACCTGACATCAGGGATTTGGTCGTTGCGGTTCCCAAGCCAACCTGGGTACCGTTCTTTATAGCATCTCCACCATGCATCAAAAAATCTGTGAAGTTTTCAGATTTGGAAAATGTTTTATACGTGTTTCTCACAAGGTCATCATGAGGGATTACCGGAATGTTTAGATTTTCAATAAATTCCGGGGCATCTTTAATTGCTTCTTTAATAACCCACTCCTTGTCCTTTTTAATAGTCGGGTCACTCCATCTGCTATATTTGGTTTCAGTGGATTCTGTTCCACACTCCAATCCCAGTACATCAATTCCATTCGCAGGATTATTTCCAACATACTGATACATGCCCATACCGTCACCATAGCCAATTAAATCCTGTTGATTGAACAACCCGGTTTCTGGATTGTAATTCCTGAAATAGAAATTGTTTTGCCCCGTACTGCTGTCATATACCTGGCCTGTATAGCCAAACCTGTTGCCGGTGATACTTCCGGAAAGCGGATTGCCTGAAGCGTCGAAAACAGATTGCTTTCCATATACATCATAGCGGTATTGCTCTGCAAGATTTCCGGTGCTATTAGTCAACGCATCTACACTGAGTAAATGATTCTGGTGATAATAAAACGGAATTTCGAAGTGTTCATTGACAACGGGTTCAAGAAATCCATTGAAGATGGTTCTGTTTTTTATGATGTCGTTGATGTCTCTTTCTTCTATTGCACTCAGCCCTGAATAAGTATAGTAAGATGTGATACCATTTACTGTTTTACCAATCATTCTACCAATGGCATCATACTGGTATATGATAACTTCTGCCGGAGAAGCCGAGTCTTTCAGCAATTTTTTGTTTGCGTCATAGGATTTATGGTACTTGCCATCGTAGATCAGGTTACCGTTGTTATCATACACAAAATTGGTTGTTTGTGTTCCATCATTGAATGATAACATCTGGTTCAATGAGTTGGTGGTATAAGCGATGTTCTTGCCTCCGATAGATGCGGAGACCCTGTTGCCCAGCGCATCATAGCTGTAGCTGTCGTTGATGCTGAAAGGCCCTCCTGAAGCGCCTCTTTTGTAGGCGAGCAGGCGGTTTCCATCATCGTAGGTAAAGAATTCGGATAGGTTATTACCGCGAATGATAGACGCGCGGTTGCCATTTTTATCATAAGTGTATGACAGGTTTTGAAAGCTTCCCGTAGTTAGATTGGTAAGCCTCCCTGCGAAATCGTATTGCAGGTTGGTAGTCAGCCCGTTTCCAAAAGACTTCGAAATTACCTGGCCGGCATTGTTGTATTGATAAGTTACTACCGGTTCATTATTTTTCTGAATAGAGACAAGCCGGTTTCTTGTGTCAAAGGTCTTTGTAATCTCCGTATTATCGGGGTAGATGGTTTTCTGAGTGCGGTTGTTTACGTCATAAGTATAGGTAACAGTCCTGCCGTTGAAAGTTTCAGATGTAATCCGGTTCAGAAAGTCGTAGGTGAAATATACCGTTCCGGCATCATTGGTTGCTGAAATCACTTTCCCCGTGTTGTCATAACCATAATTGAATACCTGCCCGTCTGGCAATGTCTTGGTAACAATCCTGTTCAGTGAGTCATATACCAATGTAATGGTGTTGCCGCTTTTTTCACGAAAGGCGATAACGTTATTTTTCACATCATAGGTGCTTTCTGTATATTTTCCATCAGGAAAAGTGGTGCGGGTGACGCGGTTTAATTCATCGTAAGTATAGGTAGTTGTATTGTTATTGGCATCAGTCAGGGAGGTTACATTGCTGTTAGAATCATAGCCAATTTGGGTCACCGCACCGTTGTTGTCAGATATGGAAATAATTCTATTCAGGTGGTCATAAATCAAGGTTGATGTTTTACCGTTTCTGTCGCGGATGGTTTGTACATTACCTGCTTCATCATAGCTCAGTTCAGATGAATTTCCCAAGGCATCTGTATATTTCTTAATACGATCCAGGTTGTCATATTCATATTGGTTCATGGCGCCCGATGCATCAGTATATCGGGTAATGTTCCCATTACCATCGTATTCAATTTTTCCAATTGTACCGGTATTATCGCTGATTTCTGTAAGCCTGTCCAGCGCATCATAACTATAGGTTATCGTTTGTCCGGAAGGATGGTTTTCTGTAATCAGATTTCCGTTGCGGTCATAGAGATAGGAATTTTCATTTCCTTCAGCGTCCCGTATCACAGACAACAGGTTCTTATTATTATATTCAAATGCAGTGACTGCACCCAGTGCATCGGAGATGCTCACAACATTGTCCAGGCCATCATAACCAAAGACAGTAGTGCTTCCCAATGGTTCTGTAACTTTATGAACCCTGTTGGATGCGTCATAGTCCATCCTGCCCTGTTCATTGTTTTTGTTTTTGATAAGAAAGAGGTTTCCGGCAGCATCATAACTAAAATTCATTTTGTTATTCAGTGGGTCTGTCAATTGGGTCATTCTGCTGAGAATGTCGTATTGAAATGAGTGCGTTTTATTGTTCGGGTCTGTATAACTCAGTAATTCGCCGCGCGGTGTCAAATTAGCTGTAAGGCCCAATCCTTCCGGCCCGCTAACCGTTTTTAATTTGCCGGAAGCATCATAAGTGTAGCTGGTAACATTTCCTCCGGGATCCGTAATGGTAACTACGTTGCCAATTGCATCATAGGTTGCAGTATAGATACTTCCATCCGGCTTGGTAAGTTTTGTAAGATTTCCTCTCGCATCATATTCCAGGGTGGTGGAGAAACCTTTTGGATCCTTGATAGAACTCATGAGGTTCAAATCTGAAGTGTAGGTAAACGCCGTAGTTTGCCCAAGGGCATTTGTGGATGTGAGCATATTGCCTCTGCTATCGTAAGTGTAATTTGTAACATTCCCGTTAGCATCGGTTTCTTTGATCTTATTTCCCTGGCTATCGTATTCGATGGTTACATCGAATCCGCAGCAATTCCCCGATATCGCAGAAAGCCATGATATTTTTCCAACGGTTTTATAATAATATTTATTGACCAGATTTTGTCCGTTATCCAGGTGATCGGTAATAATCGTCAGTTTCTGAGTTGTATCATAGCTAAAACTCATCCGCTTATTGCAACCAATCATTTCATGAAGCGAATAATCGTTGTAATAGACAAGGTCAACTACGTTCAGGTTTTTGTCTGAAACGGTTTTTACCGGTCCATTAATCATATAGGTATATGTATTCTTCGCACCCAACGGATCTGTTGCTTCAGTTAAATTGCCTTTGACATCGTAGGTATAATTCCAGGTGCGCGAAGGGGCCATAATAGCGTCTGTTACGGATTTTAATTGCCCATTGATGTCATAGGTAAGAGTGATGCTTTGGCCGAAATTATTTTCTAATGAAGTGATCAGGGTGTCTGTATGATGGATTGCAATGAAATTATTGTTTGTTCCCTCTATCTTCGTTAGCCTCTTTTTTACATTGTCTTCAAACAAGTATTTTTTGCCACTGCTTTCTGTGATAGAAAACTTTCCTGGTTCATACTCTTTTAGTGAAGTGAAAAAACCAATGGGCGACTGGTAATTTCCATTTCCAAGAGGCTGGTAAATATCTTCCCTTCCGTCTCCCCAAAAGATAACCATGTTTTCGGCAGAATCTTTCATGTATTGAACATTGTATTTAAAGCTCCACCCATTTCCAAATCCCCGGTTGATGTCATAATTGTAGCTGTTGTAAGAAAACGAAATAACTATTCCCATTTCAACACCGGGTATTACAAAGTCTGTTCTTTCAAAAAACAAATTCCCGGTATAGCTGTTTACCTCAATACCCATCGGACCGGTTGCATTGGGGGTATTGATATTTTGGGCAGCGCCTTTTATTCCTGTAAATAGCAGTCCGGTCATAAGCAGCACGGTACTAAGACAGGCTCTATATGGTTTTCTCAAAGTTGTTTTGTAGTTCATGTCTTTTTATTTACAGGTTTATTTCAGGTTAAATTTGATTCTGTCATGTGCCTCAGCGTTAGGCCTTGTGACTGTATAGATAGTAATAGTGCCACTACTTCCGGCACGTATCACTCCCGGCGGGCCATCCGATTCTGATATTTCAATAAAGAGCGATGTGCTGCCATTGGCCATATCTTCTTTTTTAAAGGCCATTGGTATGTTGTAATCGTTATAAAGCACTTTGGTTTGCACCGGAATGTCCATATTGGTAGGATTGCTGTAATTGATTTGCACCACAAAAGGCCATCCGGCAAAGACTTTGTCAGGTGCAACTAATTCTGTCACCAATTGAGAGTTCAATCCGGCAGGTACTCCGGGATCGCAACCTGGTTGTGTGCCCGGTCCGGTCGGCCCGGTATTCATGCCGGTGGCATAGAGGCCGCCGTTGTCGGGACTCACCACAGAAAATCCGTTTTCAAGAATTGCTTCCGCATTATCCGTTTTCGTGAGCACGATATTATACACACCCAATGATTTCCCCTGCAACGGGAAGGTGGCATATACAACGGTGCTGTTGATGAAGTAAACTTTAGTGGCGTTGATGGTAGTACTTCCATTGGTGAGTTTTGCAGTCATACTATCCGTAAACAAAGAACCTGTCAGCTTTACGGTTACATTGCCGCCATTTCCGCCGCGATTGGTTTGCGACATTAATATCGCAAAGGGCAGCCTGGTCGCATGCAGGGTTATGTTTTGTTGCTGCATTACCTGTGAAACAGACCTTACGGAAATATAATACACGGGTTGCGTGATATCGCTCACCAAAATTTGCTGATTGCCATAATTAGGTATGTTGAACTTATAATCCCATTGCAATACTGAAGGGATGTAGCCGCCGCCCACATACATTTCATTGCGCATGATGAGCGAGTCTTCGGATTTTAGTGTAACCAATACCGTTGCACCGAGTAATGAATCCGGGATGACGAGTTTATAATACTTCGGTACACTCATGGTGTCTGGCAATGTTTCATCCAGCTTCAGTTCTTTCACCGAAACAAACACTGGCATCGCCGTTACACCCTCATTATTGCTTTTATCCGTTTCCGGAATATTGTTTAACAGGTCTGTTCTTACGATGATATAATAATTTCCTTCGGGCACATTGCTCACGACTGGTGCAAAGACAAGTGTATCTGTTCCCAATGCCGACATGGTTATCTTTTTGTTTTTTAAACCGATGAGTACTGCAGAAGAATCATATTCCGGATTTTTGGATAGATAAATTCCATCGGTGGTAACGCCTTCTGCCGGGTTGGATGAAAGGTTTTGAACATGCCATCTTATTGAATCCAATATATATCCAAGATAAACCGTGTCGGGCGATGTAACGTTGGTTACAACCAGGTCAGCCGGTTCGGGAACATACACCATCACAGGCTTCAATGCCAGGTTATTGGTGTCATTTTTCTCTATGACCCTATTCGTTGCATCAAGCGATGCAATCAGCATATAATTGCCTGGGGCAGTATTCATCGGGATGGTTACCGTCAAAGAATCCTGGTAAGATTCGGTTACGCCGAGGTTGCCGGTATGGTTCCTTGTTGACAATTTTACGTCTCCTGCATACCTGTCAGGCTTAAAACCTTTGGACAACCAAAGATCATCAGTCCAGGTGTTTGGATAAGTAGTACCGTCACCCGTATTGGTCACCGTGTATTTTACAGTCAACGGTTGTCCTACGGCTACAGATGTTGGTGCGGATATGATTTCACCAGCCAGGTCTGACAGCAGGGGTTGAATGATATGTATCTTTTTGGCTTTGCCGTTTTCATCACGCAACCATTGTTTGTTGTTATCCCGGTTGACTTCATTTACCAGTACCGCCTCCGGATCGATATTAATCATCACAAAGTAATCGCCCGTTGGCATTTTAGGGATTGTGAAATTAGCAGTGAAGTTCTTTGAATCAGAAGGTGTAATGTTTACATTTCTTCTGTAGAAATTAATTGCTACAACATCCTCCGTATTTAACGAATCTGTAGAAAAAAGAATTTGTTCCACCCATTGTCCGAGATTGGGAGACAGTCCCAAATTTTTCAATGTCCATGAAAGACTATAATCCCTGCCTACCAATCCGTTATCAATTCCTGATAGGCTGCTTACTTCAAAATCAAGGTTCTTATTCGCAAAAGCTTTTTCGCCGCTTCCTCCAACATTGTTGGTAGTATCTCCTGCTTCATAAATGGATTTGCCCGTATTGGCTTTCACATAGAAATATACTTTTGAAAAATCCGCTTTTGCAAAACATGGATTCACCAGGTAGGCCTGCTTTGGAATACTGATTATTACGGTGTCGACCACACTGTTGCCGGCCGCAATATTTCTTGAATTTTTCCGGACACCCACTTTGATAGCAGATTCTTTGGTGAATACCGCATTGCAACTGAAATATATGCTATCCTCAGTTTCACCAATGGCCGGGTTTGCACCATTGTTTTGAACAGTGTAATAGAGTGTCACCATGCCGGGCGCAAAGGACGTGTCAGCAACCGTTACATTATTTACTACAAGGTCAACAGGCGCAGCGGTAGATACACTTGCCATTGCAGCAACGCTCACATTGTTATTGAAATTATTTTCAGCAAGGGCACTGTCGGCATTTGTCCTGACAAAGAAATATTTCGTACCAGAAACATCATTAGGCAGTGTATGCTCTACTGTGTGGCTTACCGGTGTACCGCTAACCACGTCTTCGGTAAAGGTTACCGTTTTTATCAGTTGGGCGCTGCCGTCATAAACTGATGAATTACTCATGTAAATTCTATCGGTACGTTTGGTATTATATACACCGCCTTGTCCACTGTTTTGAACCGTAAAACTGATGGTAAAAGGTGTGCCCCCGGTAATAGCAGCAGGTACGGATAAGGCAGACACATCCAGGTCGGGCCGTGAGATGGTTACCTTCACGCTTCTGCGCACCACCGGCGTATCTATGTAAGTGAAAACAGTATTGGTGGCATTGGTTTGCACGTAGAAATAATAATCGCCATCAGGAAGGTTGGAGGGCACTTTAAAGTTGAAACTATTTGGGTGATTAGAACCCGGACGCAGCACATTGCTCGTTGTTCCTCCCGGAATGGGGCTATGCAAGGTCATATCGCTGCAGTGCTCAATATTCTGATAGACATTCAATGGCATTTGCCAGCCCAGGTTTTTTATACCTTTAGGTACTTCTCCAAGAAAGAGCGCTGTTCCGGTATTCAATCCTGAAGGGTTAGTACTTAGATATATTTTATCAACCCAATAACTGCTGCCCCATGATAGTGAATCAAATTCCTTTGGAACTATCCTTACTGTGACTGTGCCGGTGCCTCCGCCCCGGGCATTTGTATTCAATGAACCAGACATGCCCTGGTTGCCCAGCCGGCCACCGCTGCACAAGCCTCTTGTTCCGCCATAGAAGCCTTTATTTTTTTCAATGTTATCATAGAATCCTGCATTGAAAACATTCCAGTTGATACCTACAGATTGCGTTGTACTTATGTTGGTTACGGGTACATTCAAGGTATTGATGGTAAACTGTGGCGTAGGCGTGAGGATGATTTGAATTGCTTTATTCGTTTCATTGTTTTCTGCCAGTGCGCCTTCATACAATTTTCCGTCTTCATTGGTCACTACATGAATGAACCATGTACCCGAAATAAAATTGGGAATGATTACTTCAACGCTTCTTGTAGTTGAGCTGTCGGTTTGCAACACAACACTATTGGCAATAACAGTTTTCGTTGCCGGATAATACATTTCATTCTGGTTAGGGAATTCCAGTTGGATGGCATTCTTTTTCACAAAGAGCGGACTCCTGGAAATATATATCTTATCATTCCAATGACTGCCTGATGGTGTGAGTGCTCCATAATTCTTCACTTGATAGGTGACATTAATTTTACTTCCGGAAAAAGTTGTCGCGGGTATCAGGAGTGTATCCACGCGCAGGTCAGGTGTAGGCGTGAGCGTTACATTGATCGGCTCCTGCTGGCGTGCCGTATCATTGCTGAAATCTGACTGGGGCGGTGCGTTTACACCTCCATTATAATTCGTAACTACATATACATACAAAGGTTGTGAATAGCTGAGCGGAATATTGAAGTCTATTGCATTTGTATAGGATTCACCTGCATTGAGCGCTGTGACGTTTGGCTTTGTACCTATCAGCAAAGGCCTGACCGGAAAGTCAAGAAAGCCCCAACTCAATCCAAGCAAAGCGGGGTTCATAAAGGTTGGTATAGTATCAAATGACAGGAATACCGCATCTGTCCACTGCTCATTGGTAAGCGTATTTCCAGGACCCATATTTTTTACTGTCCAGTTAATCGTAATATTTTGGCCTGAATTAGCCGTAAGCGGCGCCAATACCTGTGTTACTGCGAGGTCTGTCGCTTTGCGCAACCTGAACGTTTGAACAGCGCCGGCAGTCTGCAGACAACCATTTTTAGCAATCACCTGCCAGTTGTACACCTTGTCGTAAGTCAATCCCGCATTTTTAGCAATGGTGTAATTGACCTGGGTAAGATTTGCTGCAAATGGTGTCGCAGGCTTTGGTGCACCATTTTCCCAAATGAAAATATCATACGAAAGCGTATTGCTGCCAGGGATCCATGAAAGAACCAATGGCAATTTCTGGTCAATGCTACCGTCTGCCGGCAACATGTTGCTTACGGAAATGGGAGCCGTAACGCCGTCCATCACTGTGATGGATAG
>JBDHYH010000113.1:0-12504 GCA_039811325.1 Chitinophagaceae bacterium
GTGCTCAAAAAAACAGCTGGTGAATTACCAAAGCTTGATTTGAATGTTCAATTGGGGCAATACAGTAGTAATAATTTTGACAACGGATTCCAGGTTTCTCAAACGATTCCTTTTCCAACACTCTTTAGTGCAAAGAAGAACCTGGCCGGCGCAGAAATCAAAGGCAAAGAATTGCAACGTGATATCTCCATCGCAGAATTAAAAAGCCAGGTACGCAAATGGTATTACGAAATACATTACCTGCAGCACAATCAAAAGCAATTAATGCATCTGGACAGCCTTTACAATGATTTCATTCGAGTGGCTGCACTCCGCTACAAAACAGGTGATATTAAGAAAGTAGAAGTGAGCACCGCTACAGCAAAAAAAGGAGCAATTGATTTATTATTAAAACAAAATGAGGTGGACATGCATAATGCATATCAAAACCTTTCGGCATTGATGAACACAGATGAACCTTTTAAAATCAGTAGCGAAAAAGAGTTTCAGCCAATTCAAGTTTCAGCGTTGGTAGACAGCGCTTCCATTGCAAACCATCCGCTCTTAAGATCATTACACCAGGAGGCTTATATTTCAGAACAGTCAAAATCAGTAGAGCGTTCGCAGGGATTACCAGATATTAAATTGGGCTATACCAACCAGTCATTAATTGGATTTCAAACTATCAATGGGCAAGAGAAATATTTTGATGCAGGCGACCGCTTCAATGTTTTCCATATTGGCGTTACCTTACCACTGACATTTGGTGCCACTAAAGCAAAAATCAAATCGCTCGACTATAAAAAGCAGGCCTTTGAAGCAATTGCAATACAGCAACAAAAACTGATGAATACGCAATTGCAAAATGCCGTGCAACAATACCACCAGGACTTGGAGAAGTATCAGTATTACCTGAGCCAGGCTTTACCTAATGCAGAGGAGATCGTAACTGCAGCACAACTGGGTTACAACACAGGAGACATTAGTTATGTTGAATACCTCTATGCATTACAAACCGCTACAGACATACAACTGGATTATCTGAAAAGTATCCGGGATGTCAATCAATCCATTATCACTATTTATTCACTCATTAATAAGTAAACTTTTTATGAAGAATTTATTTTCAAGAAGCAACAGGCAAGAAGCAGTTGTAAATTGCGGATCCGGAATGGAACATGGAAGACCATTACAATCAGTGAAGCGATACAAGAACTATGGAGGAAAGAATAATAGTCAATTTCTCTTAGGGCTGATGATTGCTTCTTGTTTGTTATTTTTTTCGTGTAAGCATTCTGGTAAGGACGAAGACGGACATGATCATCAAGGAACAAGTGCGGCAGTACCGGACGAGGCACATGATGAAGGTTCAGAAACTATTGCTACCCTTACCCGGGAACAAATTAAAACAGTAGGAATACAATTGGGCAAGATTGAAAACAAAGAACTTACCGCAACGATCAAGGCTAATGGTGCTCTGAGTGTTCCCAATAATAAGAAAGCAAATGTTACCTCTTTATATGGTGGTGTGGTCAAATCACTCCATGTCCAAATCGGGGATCATGTTCAGAAGGGGCAGGTGATCGCTACCATTGCTAACCCACAGTTCATTCAATTACAGGAAGAATACCTGGCATTGGGCAGCAAGATCACTTTCGCAGAGCAGGAATTGCAACGCCAGAAGGATCTGAATGCCGGAAATGCCGGAGCCTTGAAAAATTTACAAAATGCCACTTCAGAACTGAATTCACTTCGTACCCGTAAAGCTTCACTGCATCAGCAAATTGTATTGATGGGCATCAATCCCAATTCTCTTGCCAACAACAATCTAAGATCCGCATTGTCAGTTACCAGCCCGTTAAGCGGCACCATCAGCAATGTATTTTCAAAAATCGGAAGTTACGTTGATGTGTCTTCACCGGTAGCAGAGATCGTCGACAACAGTTCCCTGCACCTGGACCTTGAAATATTTGAAAAGGATCTGCCACTCATGAAGGTGGGACAGATCATCCATTTCACCATAACAAATAATCCTGTCATGGAGTATGATGCGAAAGTGTTCAGCATCGGATCATCATTTGAAAATGACAGCAAAACCATTGCTGTTCACTGTAAAGTTACCGGCGATAAAACCGGGCTTATCGATGGAATGAATGTAACCGGTATCGTGAGCCTGAACAATGTAACAGCTCCTGCTGTGCCCAATGAAGCGATTGTGAATGCAGATGGCAGAGACTTTATTTTTGTTCTTAAAAACAAATCCGGAAATCAAAGCGACTCGACCTCGGATTTTGAAAGAACAGAAGTTGTAAAGGGAATATCCAATATGGGATATACTGCTATCAACTTTGTTCACGATATACCTGACACCGCAAAGATTGTAACCAAAGGGGCCTTTTTTGTAAATGCAAAATTGACAAACAAAGGTGAGCATGAACACTGAGGGGATAGGTGATTTTCGATTGTTGATTTTCGATTGTTGATTTTCGATTGTTGATTTTTGATTGTTGATTTTTGATTGTTGATTTTTGATTCTTGTTTACTTGTAGCATGAAAGCAGGATTGATTGTTGATTCGAAAGAATATCAATGAACAACCGGCAGCAATCAACTACCATCGAACAACAATTGACAAAAACTTCAAGACCTTCCAAACTCTCTCTGCCGCACACGAAACTTAAAACCCATACCCTACATCCAATTTCTTCCTGAAGTCTCTACATCAAAGAGCCATTGATTGGTGAGAGCATTGAGTTTTTTGTAATCGCCAAATCTGAATGCTACATCTCCTCCTGCTGTATGTAGTGTGATATGGCCAATATTCTTTTTGCGATGCCACAGGCGCTGTGTTACGGTGATAGCCTGTATTTTATATGTTTGCAAAATACGGGTAGTGACATCCCAAACACCACTCGTCGTTTGAACAAAACCCTGGCTCACTTTCAGCCTGCTGTTTTTAAACCGAAAAAAGATAATAATTACTGCAAGGATGATCCAGAAAGGTAACAGTGTAAGATAGTTGAAGAACCAGGATGTGTCCCCGGCAAAAGCAAATGGAATCAACGGGATGATGATCAGGAAAATGATGGGCGAAATGATCTTCCTGATGTTGGGAACTAATACTATCTCAACCGGTGGGATCTCTTTAAATACCCGGTTCAGCAATTCGTTCTCCTGGTGAGGCGTGCATCCGGGAACATGGATGACAGCTTGCTTATCGCTCGTGATGTCTGATGATGCCTGGTAAAAAAAGAGCCGTTGCAGTTTCATTTTCTTCTGCAGGAAATTTGTTACCGTTTCCACCACCTGAATTTTTTCAACATATACCACGATATTTCGTGTGTTGAGTAGCCCGTAGGAAATAGAGAAGGCGGACTTTCTGAAAAGTATCTTGTAATCAGAAAAAATAACCAGTACTCTTGCCAGGTTGAACAGGAACAAGAAGATGAAAGCTGCAGCAATCATTAATGCTATATTTTGAAGAAAGGAATCCCATTGAAAAGATCTTGAAAGCAATTCCTTTCCCCTTTCACTCTGAGATAAGAAATCACGAAGCGAATCATAAAGGCCTGCTATCGCTGCAAGTATCACTGCAAAGCTTTTTCCATAATTGGAGGTGACAGCAACCTTTGCCAGGGTACTGATAGACAACTGGAATCCTTCCTGCACTTGTTGTTGAGTTCCATCAGCATTCTCCGCCGGCATTTGAGCCTGATAAACTGACAATAGGCGACTTTTCAATTGCGTTGCAATTTCGCGGCTTACCGCTTTTATTTTCACTTCACTTTTTGCAGTACTCGCCGTATTGATATCCACTGCAAATACACGCAGGATTTTTTGTACAAGATTCTGAGACAGGTTCACCTGCTGGATCCGGTTCAGTTGAATGATAATTTTCTCTTTGTTGAAAATACCTTTTTCCAAAACGAAATCACCCGAAGCTTCATCGATATAGAATACAAAATTTCTGAATCGCAGATAACCAACGGCGAAAGTGATGAGCACAATGAATAAAGCGATGAGCCCTACTGATGTCGCCGAAAATTTTTCCGGTTTGATGATCATCAAAAAAATCAGTGGCCAGGCCAATTTCACTACTTCCCGAAGCGCAAATACAGCCTCCACAACAACTCCAAGAGCAGACTGCCGCTGTGGCTCGTTGAAAAATGCACCGGTTACTTTCTCGTCATCCATCATCTACTTCTTGATTTTTTCCAGAATAATTTCTTTCAATGCCGAAGCAATTTCCTTCGGAAGGCCGGCAACTTTAATATCTGCCGAAGAGCCTCCGGCAGTAAAAATCTGTATCGTGGCTACGTGATATTTTCGTTCGATAAATCCTTCCAGCAGGGCCACATGCTGAATTCGGTTGAAAGGCACAATCGTTGTGATCACAGAGAGGATACCATGCCTGTAAATGATATCATGCTCACGAACAGCATAGCTCCTTCTTGCAAAAGCCATTTTCATCAGAAGATAACGGAGCGAAATAAACAAAAGGAGTAGCACTGACACGTACCACTTTGCCTCCCGCAAACCCGGAACCACAAAGAACAATATCACAATCACAGCAACTACGCACAACCCTATCAGAAAGCGCCACCGGATTACCTCCCAATAACCCGGGTCAATCAGGGTAGTGGTTACTTCCTCGTATTTCGGGAAATCTCCCGGCAAAATAGTTTCGTTGGTGAATGGCATTTTTTCTCCGGTCATTGTTGCGTTATGATTTATCTGTTCAGACAGAGGCTTTGCCAAGTTAGGGTAATTTTATCAGCCAGAATGGTTCATCCAATATGGGGTGTATTTCAAAATTCGCAAGCGGGTGAAGACACCCGCCTGTAGAGACCGCTACCGGTCTGTGTCCTTCGCCGACCGGAATTCCATAAGGAAGCGGCATCCGATTGTTACCGGATCTGAAATGCACCCCATGTATGCGTCTGCCTCATTAATAAAAAAATTCATTTTGGTCTTCATTTAGAATTTGTGTAATTTGATGAGCCATTTCTTCACTTCTAAAAAATCATCGCTTATGAATCTGGTTAAACACATCTTAGACCGAAAGGGAAGTAAAACCATTTCTGTTGCATCTGATGCCACCGTCCTTGATGCATTGAAGGTGATGGCAGAGCGAAATATCGGTTCTGTAGTGGTAATGGATAATGATCATTTTGAAGGCATTATGACAGAGAGGGACTATTCCAGGAAAATCATTTTGAAAAACAGGCATTCTACAGACACTCTCGTGAGGGATATCATGTCCGGCGACCTTCCAAGAGTGAAACTTTCTGACACGGTTGAGCATTGCATGGAATTGATCAACAGCAATAACATCCGTTACTTACCCGTCTTCGAATCTGAAAAGTTTATCGGTGTTATTTCCATTAGCGACCTGATCAAAGAAACACTTCTATCACAACAGAGAACAATAGACCAGTTAGAGAATTACATCAGAGGTTAGTGCGCTTTCTGTGACGGATTCGTTGAATAATATCTCACCATTTATTCTTTATGAAGCCTTCCAAAAAACTTACGGTCAGTGACTTTATCGAAAACGATGAAGTAAAGAAGTGCATTGAAAAATTACAAACCGAATTCAAAAAGAGACCTTTTGTTGTTTCTGATGTATTAGATGAAGAAGGCAATCAGTACGTCAATCTTGTTCAGAAAGGTGGTGGCGTGTTAGGTGTGGCACTCGTCGGCTACACTTACATTCTCGAGCAGATGGGTATCCGTTTCCTAAGGCTGGCCGGCACAAGTGCAGGCGCCATCAACACAGCTTTGATGACGGTGATCAAAGAAAAACAAGACACAAAGTCTGTCGAAATTCTCAAAGCCATTACCGACCTTAATTTCTTTAATCTTGTAGATGGACATCCGGTCGTCCGCTGGCTGATCAAAAAATTTATTACCAATGAAGGATTTGCAACGGTTGCCAACAGGTGGATCAAAAGAATTATCGGTACCGGTATTCTATTATTGCTCATTGATTTTGTTTTTCTCGGATTGCGAAATCTCTATTCCTGGACTATTCCGGCTATGCAGTTCTCATTCATCATAACCGGCATCTATTTTCTTGGCGTTGGATTCCTGATTTATTATGCAGGTCGCATTTTGAATCGTGTAAAGACCTCCGGATTCGGGCTGAATCCCGGAAATTATTTTTATGACTGGATCAAGGCCCAGCTCATCGCACAAGGTGTCCAGACTGTCGATGACTTCAACTATAAGGCCAGCCATTTACCCAAGCTGAAGATACGCGAAGGCAATCCGGAAACTGCTGATTCCCTATTCGGTGATGTTACAATCATCGCCAGTGAGTTGGTAACAGAAAACAAAATCGAATTCCCGGCAATGTGCCACCTGTTTCGCGAAAAAGATCAGATCAATACGCTGCAACCCGCAGGATTTATCAGGGCTTCTATGTCTATTCCATTATTTTTCGAATCGTATTTTATCAACCGGATACCCAACCAATCGCAGGAAATAAAAGATGCATGGGATAATGTATTCAATGAGCCAGACCCTCCTGTGATGACACGTTTTGTGGATGGTGGTATTCTTTCCAACTTTCCCATCAGCATCTTTTACAATTCAAAAATTAAAGTACCGCGGCTACCATCATTCGGAATAGACCTTGACGACAGCGACCCGCAGAATGAAAGAAAGAATCCTTACTACTGGAGCATCGGTGGTTACCTCGGCCATATTTTCAATACAACGCGTTTCTATTACGACAAAGATTTTTTGCTGAAGAACAAAGTTTATAATAATGGTATCGGTAAAATAAAATTACCGGATTTCAACTGGCTGAATTTCTTCCTGGAACCCGAACAGAAGGTAGAACTGTTTGTACGGGGTGCCAGGGCAGCAACAGAATTTTTAATTCAGTTTGACTGGTCAAAATACAAAGACGAAAGAATGGGAATGCAGGAAAAATTAAAAAGTCAGTAATCTTTCATCTTATTAATATTAATGATTAAATCATGCATGCAATTACGATTCCGGCAATCTACATCATCATAGTGGCTGGTGTGGCCTTATTGCTGGTTTACATCATGAAGGCTTTGTCAAAGAATTTTTTGACGCTGTATGTATTTGTTCGTGCATTCAAAATATTTGATCTGGAGTTTGCTGCCACACCTTTGGAATTATCTACCTATGTCAAAGGAATTTTCGAAGAAGAGCTTCCGGCATCTGTAGCTCAAAGAAGCAGCCGGTCGCTCAGGCAATTCCTGATACTGAGTATCCTTTGCCAGGTACTGATTGCAGCGGTTTTATTCTTTACGTGCAACAGGATCGCATCCCATGACATACACAAGAACCTGTTTTTGATATTAGGATGGGCACAGGTGATATCACTGGCAAGTGGTTTGATTCGCGCCTCATTCTTTCTCAGTTACATTCGCAAAGACGCTCAGCCGGTATCAGAAAAATCATTCAAAATTCATCGGATCATTGAAATCATCAAGTGGGCAATTCCCCTGATTACATCCGTAACCATTGCTTCCATTTTTCTGTACCTCTGGTTTTCCGGATTACTCAATCTTAGTTTGCTGCGCCATTTTGTAATACTTGTTGCTGTAGCAGTACTTGTGTTCCTGATAAAAAAATATGTGATCAAATCTAAAGAAGTGAGCCTTGAGTCGTTCAGAGAAATCGGAAACTGATCGCTCGACAATGGCATGAAATAAAAACCGGGAAGCATTACTTTTGAGGATTCAATTGAGAAAACTTACACAATTGATTTCATTTCTGTAGTATTCATTATTAAATAATCACACATGAAACAGGAGTTATCCTACGGAGGTTTATCCCCTGAGCAATTAAAATTCCCAATCGGGCCATTCATTAAGAAAGAAAAATATACTCTTGAAGAGATCAGGCTTTTTATCGATTCAATCGAGAACGCTCCAATCTCATTCCGCACACTCGTTGAAGGTTTATCTGAAGCTGAATTAGAAAAAACCTATCGTGAAGGAAGCTGGAACATCCGGCAATTAGTACACCACGTGGCTGATATCCAGATGCTTCATTTTCTGAGAATGAAAAAAGCACTCACTGAAAGCGGAAAAAATGAAACGACGATCATACTGATGGACGAATGGGCAAAAACATCTGATGGCTTTTCAGCTCCGGTGGCAGATTCTTTGCAAATGCTGGATGGCATTACGAAACGATACGTCTTTCTGCTTCGTTCACTCACAGCCGAACAACTTGAAATAAGTTATTATCATCCTGTAAGGAAGTACGACATTACCCAGGCACAGGCCATTGCTATGAGCGCCTGGCATCTTCGTCATCATCATGCGCACATTCAATTAGCACTTGATGGAAGTTCAATGTCCTGATTTGTTGTTGAAAATGAGTAAAACAATGAAAACCCAAGTAACCCATACTATTAATATGAATAAGAAATATTTAGTGCTGTTCAGAGAGCCAGATGGAAGAACAGATGTGCACACGGATGAAGAAAAAAAACTTCATCAGCAGCATTGGAAATCATGGGCGCAACGATGGGGCGAATCAGGAAACCTTACAGGAGGCAGTGGCCTTACACTTGATGGAAAATTGATACTGAAAGACGGAGTTAGCAGAGACGATATACATAGAAATGGTATGGAAATCGTTGGAGGGTTTTTATTAATCAATGCAGAAAACATTGATCAGGCCTCAGAGATTGTAGCCAATTGCCCGGTATTCGAATTTGGTGCTGTCGCTGAGATCAGAGAGTACCAGGTACAATAACATTCTGTATTTTCCGGATACAATTAATCTGAAGGGAATATACCAGGGTTATCTTTATTCAGGCACATACACTATTCCTGAGCCGGGAAGAATCAATAAAAAATGATTACAACTATAATTTCATTTTTCAATATCATAATGAAGGGCATCGGCCAGATCATGCTCCAGGAAAAGGCTTCAACTGGATTATTCTTTCTTGCCGGTATCTTTTTGGGATCAGTAGAAATGGGAGTTGCAGCTATTGCAGCATCATGCTGTGGTACTTTGACTGCACTCATCTTCAAATTTGACCAATCAGCAATCAGTAAAGGTCTTTATGGTTTTGGCCCGGCGTTGGTGGGAGTGGCATTAATGCTATTTTTCAAGCCATCGTTCACCTTGTGGTTGTTCGTTGTCATCGGTTCCTTTGCGGCTGCCTTATTACAACATTGGTTTATCAGGAAAAAGATTCCCGTATTCACACTCCCTTTTGTTTTGGTAACATGGCTTATGATTTATGTAACCGGAAAGCTAATATTGCTTACTCCTGTTGTGCCAGATTCTTTAGCTCCTGATGTCTTTGATTATTCCTTTGCTTTCAGGGGTTATGGGCAAGTGATTTTTCAGGACAGTATAGC
This sequence comes from Chitinophagaceae bacterium, assembly GCA_039811325.1. GTDB lineage: Bacteria > Bacteroidota > Bacteroidia > Chitinophagales > Chitinophagaceae > Ginsengibacter. Next base: position 9,344 of record JBDHYH010000113.1, read on the forward strand.
CGCCGGTATTCTATTCTTTGCGGGAGTATTTGTCTGTTCACCTGTTGCGGCTCTTTATGGATTTTTTGGGTCATTGTTTGCCGGCCTGTTAGCAATATTGTTTGGAATGCCTGAGACAGAGGTAGTTCACGGATTGTACAGTTTCAACGCTGTATTGTGTGCCATTGTATTTGCAGGCTGGAAATTGGAAAATATAATTTGGGCACTGCTTTCAATAATAATTGCAGTATTGATAAGCATGGCTATGAATCATTTCAAAATGATACAGCTTACGTTTCCATTTGTTGTAGCTGCTTTCTTATGTACCTTGATGAAAGATTATGCTGACAAGCGTTTTTTTCGCATAATTCCGAATTGACATGACCAATGTTGTCTTTGCAATCTTTATCCTGAAAGTCGCCGTTTGGTCTCCGACCAACGGCAGTAAAAGCGTGTTTTAATTCTTGCTGAAATGTGGCAAGTATCTTGAAGCAACTGATCCGGTTATAGGAAATAAGATATATATAAGTACATTCCGGCTTCCCATTTTTCGTATATCCGGCACAGTTATAAATCCTTTTTTACATTTATTTATCCTACTCCAAAACCCCTATCCACAAAGTATTTGATAAATTGCACGCTCATCCGGATCAATAATTATGAAGCGACTTATTATTTCTCTCGCCTGCCTGTTTGTATTCGCAACCGGCATGGCCCAGCCCAAATATGAATTTCGAGGTGTGTGGATCGCCACGGTTGACAATATCGACTTCCCATCTTCTACCAATCTCAACTCAGAAGCACAGAAAGCAGAATTCATCTCCATACTGGAGATGCACAAACGGAATGGAATGAATGCCATTGTGATGCAGATAAGGCCCGCTGCTGATGCATTTTATCCATCTCAACTGGAGCCATGGAGTGAATGGCTTACCGGAAAACAAGGCAAGCCGCCCGTTCCCTATTATGATCCTCTTGAATTCATGATCGCAGAAACACACAAGCGTGGAATGGAATTTCATGCATGGATGAATCCCTATCGCGCAGTTTTCAATATTTCAAAATCTTCAATCGCACCTAATCATATAACAAAGCGTCATCCGGAATGGTTTCTCGATTATGGTGGCAAACGCTATTTTGATCCCGGAAATAAAGAGGCACAGCAATTCGTAGAAAAAGTAGTACAGGATGTAGTGCGCCGATATGATATTGATGCCATTCATTTTGATGATTATTTTTATCCATACCGAATAGCCGGAAAAGAATTTCCGGATTGGAAATCATATCAGAAGTATGGCAATGGTATGAGCAGAGACGATTGGCGAAGAAGCAATGTAGATTCTATCATTGTAATGCTGAGCCGTATTATCAAAAAAGAAAATCCTTACTGCCAGTTTGGTATCAGCCCGTTCGGAGTTTGGCGCAATAATGACAAAGACCCGGAGGGAAGCGATACCAAAGCCGGGCAAACGAATTATGATGATCTGTATGCTGATATTTTATTATGGTTGAAAAAAGGGTGGATCGACTATGTGGTGCCGCAACTGTATTGGGAGCGGGGGCATAAAGTGGTCGCTTTCGAAACATTGAGCGACTGGTGGGCACATCACAGCTATGGACGCAATATGTATATCGGGCAAGGCATCTACCGGTCGCTGGAGTCCAGGTCGTACCCGTGGCACAACAAAAAAGAATTGCCCGAACAAATCAAGATCATCAGGCAATATCCTCAATTGCAGGGAAGTGTCTATTTCAGCAGCAAAACATTTGCTTCCAATCCCAACGGATGGAATGACAGCCTGAGAAATAATTATTACAAATATCCTGCGATACCGCCACCAATGCCGTGGATAGACAATAAGATACCCGCAGCTCCGCAAATATCACTGGATGATAAACGGCCTGTGAATGAAGATAACACCATCAACCTGTACCTGACTCAGGATACACTCAATGACATGATCAACCGGTATGTGATCTATGATTTCAATTCAGAAAATGGCGACATCAGTGATCCGAAAAATATTTTTCAAATCACGGTGAGTGGAAATGATTTCTATTCACTCGACCTTGACCGGATTCCTGCTTCGCAGAAAAGGGTTTTCATTTCAGCCACTTCCCTTACAAAGACAAACAATGAAAGCAAAGAAAGTAATAAGATATTGTTAGAGAGAAGTGGAAATACATGGAAATTGATTCGGTAAAAAACCTCATGGATGCAATCATTATGAAAGTAAATTTCTAAAAATAACTCTTCATGAAAAATACCTTCTTCATGCTCCTTGTATGTTTTACTGCACTGGTGTCCTGCGATCCATCCAAGAATTACGACCATCCCGTAGCTCCGGGTAAGGATACTGCTTTTATCGATGTTTCCTATTCGACACTGGAAGCCTGTAAATTTGATTTGTATCTGCCCGGAGGGCGAACTGATACTACTCCGGTGATCATACTCATTCATGGTGGCGGATGGAAAGAAGGAAATAAAAGCGACCTTTCTTTCCTTGCAAAAGCATTTCAGAAAAAAGGATTTGTAGTTGCTAATATGAACTATCGATTGTCGCCTCAGAGCGGTGATAATTTTAAGATGCAGTTGGATGACATTCAGTCGCTCAAAACATTTTTGATCGACAATGCTTCCAAATACATTTATTCAGAGAATACCTATTTTATCACCGGTCACAGCGCCGGTGCACACCTGGCGCTATCTTTTGCATATACACGAAATACTGACCATAAGATAAAAGCTGCAGGAGGCATGGCTACGCCAACCAATCTTTTTAGTATGGCTTATTATAATCCTACATTGTATGCCTCGCTTCTGACACCCTACCTCGGAGTACCATTGAACAGCGCTACAACTGAAAGATATAAATCTGCCAGCCCCTATTACCAGGTTACATCAGCATCCGTTCCCACCATTCTTTTCCAGGGCGATCTCGATATCATTGTCAATAAAGACCAGGCAACAAGTATGGATGCAAGGTTGCAGCAATTGGGCATTGATCATAAGCTGATCATTTATCCTTTCGTTTTTCATGACTGGTGGACCAATGGAGATTTTTTGAATAACACGGTGGATGAGACATGCAATTGGTTTTGGGGTCATTGACAGAGATTTATCCTGCTGTAATCACGCAGCTACATACGAATAACAAATACATTTTTGAAAGTATGTAATT
>JBDHYH010000114.1:0-12278 GCA_039811325.1 Chitinophagaceae bacterium
TTTGGTATTCATTGTCAATTATAGAATATAGAATGGAAACAAATTTAAGTGAATTCATTCTTTTTATCCTCAGCCACTCTTCCACCGGTAATATCTCATTTTCTGACAAAACCTGCATGATGCTGTACTTCAACAATTGCTAAAATTACAAACACACCCTGCTTCATTGATAATTGGCAACAAAATTGGTATCAGAAAAATTGAATAGTTACTCTATGAAACGTTAATCACATGAATCATTGGAACAGATATATGAAAGCAGCTATTGTAGATGATGAAGAGGATTTGTGTCTTCTACTGGAGAGCATGTTGCGAAGCGAATGCTTCAAAACCGTTTCAATTAATACACTTGGTGAGATCAATGAAAAGATAATCCCCATTCATCCTGATTTGATCTTTCTGGACAATCATCTGCCGGATGGATCAGGTATTTATTATGTGCCTGTCATCAGAAAACAGCTTCCCGACACAAGAATCGTGATGATGACAGCCTTCAACACTGAGAATGAGAGGGAAGCAGCAATGGAAAGCGGTGCAGATATCTTTCTTCTAAAACCATTGTCGCGCGCTTCGATTGAAAACACACTCGATCAGTTGCATTTCAGGCATTAGGCAATTGTTTCCACATCGAAGGAAATAGTAAACGTCGTTCCTACACCTACTTCACTCTCTACCTTTATCACGCCATTGTGACTGATGATGATATTCTGTGTATTGGCAAGGCCCAGTCCGTTTCCTTTTGGTTTTGTGGTAAAGAAAGGCTCAAACAGGCGACCTAACAGTTCTTTGGACAGTCCTTTGCCGGTATCTGAAATAGTGATGATGCACTTTTTCTTTTCGACTCTGGTAGCGAGCGTAAGGGTACCACCATCATGCATGGCTTCAATGGCATTGACAATTAGATTGAGAAATGCAATCTTCACCTTTTCTTCATCTACAGAAATATTACCAACTTCGGAATCATAATTTTTGATTACATTAATGTGCTCCAGCATGATGCGATCCCGCGCATCAGCAAGGCACACATCAAGCAGCTCGTTTGGGGAAACCAACTTTCGATTAAGTTCTGTCATTCGTGTGGAGTTGAGCAGATCTGAGACCAATTTGTTGATCCTTTCAGAGTTCCGGTTGATCATGTCGAAGAACATTTGTGCTCCTTCTACTTTCTCAAAATCAGAATGGAGTTGCTCCACCGCCAGGTTGATATTGGTCAATGGATTACGGACTTCATGGGCCATCGTCCGGGCTATACGGCCTGTGACAGCATACTTTTCAAGGCTCCTTAATTCGATCAATTCCGTATTCAGGTCAGCTAACTGCTGCACTCTGTTTTCCAGTTGTCGTCTCAGTTCCTGCGCCTTTCCATCTGCATTCTTCCTGCCATCATTTTCTTTATTATACACAAGAATAGAATAAAGTGTAAGCAACACCGCAATGATGATGGAGGTTACGCTCAGGTATTTGATCAGTTCAGAATACGCAGAAATTTTATCCGACCGTTCATTCCAAATTTGTCTTTCTGCTTCCTGAATCTCATGAACCTTATTCTCAATGTCAAGCAACAAAATATTTGCCTTGGCATTTTCTTGCAGTATGTCGCCTGAAAATATTGTATCGTCCTTAAACTTCTGAATTTTTGTTCCAAGTGAAGTCATAGCTTCATTTATCATGGCAGATAATTCCTTGAAGTTCTGAAGTTGTTTTGGCTGGTCGGTAGTACCATTCTTCAAAACCATAATGACGCTGTCTATTCTCTGTACACTTTGATTGAATATTTGAACCTGTGACTTTTGCTTGTCGATAAGAAATCCGCGAAAGGAGGACTCTGCTCTCGTTACAAAGGACAACAGATTATCAAGATCATGGATCACCTTATTGGTATGGTTTACCCACATGGCCTGCTCATTCACCTTTGAGGTAGAAATAAATGAAAGTATATTGCTGAGAAGCAATAGCATAAAAGCAGCCAAGAATCCAAATCGAATCTGGTTAGCTCCTCTGCTTTCCAATAATTTTCCAACTGATTCTCCAACCAATCCTTTTGATTTCTTCATTGTTCAATCTGTAAGCCTGTTCAGTGTCCTTTAATTTATTCAAAGTAAAGGGGTAGCCCTAATGACAGTAGCGGCTCAGTATCTTCATTGAGGAAATAATTCACTGACTCGCCACTGCTCAATAAAATTATTGGTAAAAGATACATCAAAATTGTTAACCTTTCTTAATAAGAAAATTTAACAAGAGATCTCCGGGATATTATTACAGGTTAATTTTTTCAACCAGGGAAATCAACTCCCTCATGGCTTCTCATCAACCGCAATATATGACTGAAAAATAATTACCGGGGCCCTGGCTCATAATCTGCAGATATTTTGAATTTCGAACAATTACCTGTGCAGAATCAGACTTTATAACTATCAGAATCCTGGAACGCGCGGCGCTTTCTGCATGAACGAACAACGCATACTACTCTCAGGCCTGCCTTTTTCATAAACATAAATTCCTTTACCTTTTCCCCTCATCTTGGGAAATATTTTACTCACCTGATTATTTCTATATCTGCCTGTCCATTGAAAGGCTCTGAAACATGCCTCTCCTGCAGAAGAAAACCGGGATGAAGCGCAGAATAATTTTTGGCAATGTATTTTCATTCTAATTTAGCAGAACTTATTATTAATTTTAAAATCTCAAAAATCAAAAAATTATGAGCACAGGAAAATTTATAGCAAGCGTTCTCGCAGGTGTAGCCGTTGGAGCCATACTGGGTGTTCTATTCGCACCTGACAAAGGCACTGAAACCAGAAGGAAGATTGCACAAAAGGGGAGCGATCTGGCAGGTAGTGTGAAAGACAAATACCATGAAATTTCAGATTCTATTTCTGAAAAATTTGATGCTGCAAAAGAAAAATTATCAGGCATCGTAAGCGAAGGAAAAAAGATGAGTCATGATATCAAGAATGATATTCGCAATCCCAAGCCGGTGAACTCCTGAGATGAATCAAGAAAGCCCGACAATTATTTTCAAAATCGCCAATAATGGAAATGGAATCTGAAAGCTCTTCAGTTGAGGATCTATTATTCAAGAGCAAGGAATATATCAATACGAGGATCGACCTGTTCAAACTGAAATCAATCAATAAAGCATCGTCTGTATTCTCTATAACGGCTTCAGCCCTCGTGCTGGCAGGTATCTTTTTGATGATACTCTTGTTCGTTTCCATTGCACTGGCCTTATACCTCGGTAGTTTGCTTGGTGCGGCGCACTATGGATTTTTTATTGTGGCAGGCATTTATTTAGTTGCCGGGCTTATACTTTTCGCATTCAGAAAAGAAATTATGAAAACACCATTCAGCAATTGGCTGATACGTAACCTAATGGATTAAGAACAGAAATTTCAACTATGGCTCATTCGGAAAGCGCAGGAGACAAATTAATGAGAATTGCAAATACATCTGATCTGGAGACAGCTATCCGGCAGTTGGAGGCAAGGAAATCCTTGCAGGAATCTGAGTTGAGAGCTCAATTTCACACCGTCGTTGAAAACTTGAAGCCAAAGAATATTTTGAAAAACACTCTTGCCGATGTAAGAGAGTCCAATCCCATAAAAAGTAATTTATTGAAACTGGTACTTGGCCTGGGGATAGGTTATTTCTCCAGGAAACTCATCATCAATGAATCTGCAGGTATTCTCAGGAAGGGCCTGAGTACTGCTCTTCAATTCGGAATCGCCAATTTCTTCAGAAGAAAAAAGCATAAGAATCAGGAGGATGATTCGGATACAGAATCCACCGAAGAAAAAACAAGTGCCCGGGAAGCATCCTGATATACAACATCATTCCGGTTTCACTCTGATATACTCCCCAAGCGTTATTGTACCGGCAGGGATGGTTACTTTATCAAATTGCCAATTATTTTATCCAACTAACATTTCAAAAAAAAAGAAAACGATTTTCATTTATCTATCGTAATATTGCAATATAGAAATATTCTTATGGGCGCTACCAAATCAGATCATTTTACAAAAAGGCAAAATCAATTATCCGTGTTGCTGAAAGCAATGGCGCACCCGGCAAGAATTGCAATCGTTGAATATCTGATAAAAAAGAAGAGTTGCATTTGCAATGATATCGTCAACGAACTACCATTGGCACAGCCCACCATTTCGCAGCATCTGAAAGAGTTAAAAAATGCAGGCCTGATCAGGGGAAACATTGAGGGCAACGCCATTTGCTATTGCCTGGACGAGAAAGGCTTCGATATTATTAAGTCCTATTTCGAAAAACTCATTCCCAATATTGGCCTCGCAAAATGCAGTTGTTAATTCAAAACTCCAAATATGAATACTCCAGAACAAATCAAAGAAACCGTAAGGCAGAAATACAGTGAAATAGCCTTACAGGGCAAAGAAACCAACCAGTCATCCTGCTGCGGTTCCGGTTGTTGCTCCACAGAGGTTTACAACATTATGAGCGATGATTACAGTACCATAGAAGGCTACAATGCTGATGCTGATCTCGGGTTAGGCTGCGGATTGCCTACACAATTTGCAAAAATCAAGAAAGGCGACACAGTGGTTGACCTTGGTAGCGGAGCCGGCAACGACTGCTTCGTTGCGCGGGCTGAAGCCGGTGAGGATGGCAGAGTTATAGGCATTGACTTTACTCCGGCCATGATTGAGAAAGCCAGGGCAAACGCTCTAAAATTAGGCTTTCACAATGTAGAGTTCAGGCAGGGAGATATTGAAAATATGCCACTCACTTCGAATATAGCGGATGTGGTAGTGAGCAATTGTGTTTTAAATCTTGTGCCTGATAAAGACGCGGTGTTCAAAGAAATTTTCCGTGTATTGAAGCCCGGTGGGCATTTCAGTATCTCCGACGTGGTACTTATTGGCACACTTCCGGAATCATTGCGTAAGGATGCTGAAATGTATGCAGGCTGTGTATCAGGCGCCATTCAAAAGGATACCTACCTGGAACTGATAACTCAAAATGGATTCAGCAGCATTTCCATCCAGAAAGAAAAGACTATCAATATCCCGGATGATATTCTGAAGAATTATCTGGCTGAGCAGGAACTTCTCAATTTCAAAAGTGGGGCAACCGGTATATTCAGCATTACGGTATATGCCGAAAAACCAAAGTCATGCTGTGGACCTGATTGTTGTAACTAAATTTCTCTAATGAAGAAAAAGATTCTGGTACTGTGTACCGGCAATAGTTGCAGGAGCCAGATAGCTCATGGGTATCTTCAGCAATTTGCAGGTGATGTTGCTGAAGTCTTTAGTGCGGGAGTTGAAACTCATGGAGTCAACCCAAATGCAATTGCCATCATGAAGGAAGATGGCATTGACATATCACACCACACATCGAATCACATAGAAGAGTATAGAAATATGGAATTTGATTTTGTGATCACCGTATGCGATCATGCAAAGGAACGCTGCCCTCATTTCCCTGCCACGGCTAAAATGTATCACCAGGATTTTCCGGACCCTGCAAAGGCGATAGGAACAGAGGAGCAAATCAAAGCTGAGTTCAGGAAAGTACGGCAACAGATAAAGCACTACTGCCTGAAATTTGTGGAAGAAAAATTATGACTCCAGGAAATAGTAGTACCTGTAAAAGAAAAGGCTGCTCCGATCAGGAACAGCCTTTTTTTCTGAAACGAATTTATTTTATGCGCCGAGTGCTACGCGGATAAATCCTGTAACCTTCAAATCACTATCGGCACCCTTGATGTAATCAGCAACGGACTTGTTACCATCTTTTACAAAGGGTTGTGCGAGTAATGTGTTTTCTTTGAAAAATTTGCTCAGCTTGCCTGCAGCAATTTTTTCAGCCATCTCAGCAGGTTTTCCTTCTGCCTTCACCTGCTCAATAGCAATTGCTTTTTCACGCTCCAATACTTCGGGAGCTATTGCAGCCTGGTCGAGAGCTATCGGATTCATGGCAGCAATCTGCATGGCCACGTCTTTACCTACTTCTTCATTTTCTTTACTCAACCCTACCAATACACCCATTCTGAATGCACCATGAATGTAAGAAGCTACATAAGGCGCTTCCATTTTTTCATAACGTGTAATTCCGATCTTCTCTCCAATCTTTGCTACTTGTTCATTCAGCCTGTCAGCAATGGTCTCTTCACCGAGTTTCAGTGTTTTTAATTGATCTGCGTTAGTCGCATTATTTGCAATTGCAGTTTCCATAATAGATTGTGCAAAGGCTACGAACTCTGCATTCTTACTTACGAAATCTGTTTCACAGCTTAGTGTCAAAACAAAACCTGTCTTGTTATCTGCAGTGGTCTTTGCTATTACCACTCCCTCTTTTGCTTCGCGATCACCCCTCAACGCAGCTACCTTTTGACCTTTCTTTCTCAGGTAATCAATGGCAGCTTCAAAATCACCATTTGATTCCATCAAAGCTTTACGGCAGTCCATCATACCTGCACCTGTTTGCTGGCGCAGTTTATTTATATCAGCCGCTGTTATTGTTATTGTACTCATTATGATTATAATATTTAAATGCAGGCCTTCACCCGGGAAAGCCAACTATTGGTTACTAAAATTCAAATTTATTTTCTGCCACCTGCTGCAGGTCTGCCGCCACCGGTATTGATCCTGCGCCTCTGAGGACTTGCAGTGCTACGACCCTTGCTGCTTCCTTTCTGCCTGTCGCCTCGTTGCTCTTCGCCATCGTCCACCCTGAACTCCCTGGTTACCTCCACTTCTGCTTCTTCCGCATCTTCTTCTTTCTGAGCTTGTCTTTCGGCCAATCCTTCTGCAATGGCATTGGTGATATAATTGGTGATGATTGCAATTGACTTGGTAGCATCATCATTGGATGGGATAGAAAATTCTACTTTGTTAGGATCACAGTTGGTATCCACCATTCCAAATGTTGTAATGTTCAGTCGCTTTGCTTCTGCAAGTGCGATATGCTCGTGGCCGATATCCACCATAAACAAAGCAGCAGGGATACGGCTGATCTGCGCGATACCTCCCAAAACCTTTTCCATTTTCTCTTTGTCGCGTGCCAGCGTCAGTCTTTCTTTTTTGGTAATGCTGTCCAAAGTGCCGTCGTTGAGCATCTTTTCGATGTTCTGCATTTTCTTCACACTCTTACGAACGGTATTAAAGTTGGTGAGCATACCACCCAGCCACCTTTCGGTAACATAAGGCATGTTGACGCGCTTAGCAGCATCGGTTACTATTTCCTTTGCCTGCTTCTTGGTAGCGACAAACATGATTTTTTTACCACTCTTAGCAATAGACTTCAGTGCAGAAGCCGCTTCTTCAAGGCCTTCTACAGTCTTATTGAGGTCAATAATATGGATTCCTTTTTTTTCTGCAAAGATGTAAGGAAGCATCTTCGGATTCCATTTCTTTTTCAGATGGCCGAAGTGAACGCCTGCATCCAGAAGTTGTTGTTGGAGAGAAGTGTTATTTTCCATTTATTTCGTTTTGTATTTCCCACTTGCGGGAAAAATTTCATGATATAATTATTGATACACCAATTATCTCTTAGAAAATTGAAAGCTCTTTCTTGCTTTTTTCTGACCGGGTTTCTTACGCTCTACACCTCGTGGATTACGAGTCAGCAATCCGGCTTCTTTCAGTGCAGGACGATACTCAGGATTCACTACCAGCAAGGCCCTTGCAATACCCAACTTTGCAGCTTCAGCCTGTCCCTTCACACCACCACCGGTGGCATTGATAGCTATGTCAAATTTGTCAAGAGACTCAATAGTCTTGAGCGGCAATTCTACCTGGTTTTGCAAATAGATAAGGGGAAAATAAGTCTTGTAATCTTTTCCGTTGACTGTGATCTTACCACCGCCACGATTGATGAATACGCGTGTAACAGCTTCTTTTCTGCGACCTGTAGCGTTTTTTTGTTTTTCCATTTTATTAATTTATCAGCGAAGAGTCCGCTTTATTTTTTTGTGATTAATGGTTGAGGATTCTGTGCTGTATGTGGGTGCACCGCGCCGGCATACACGAACAGTTTTTTGTACATCTTACGTCCAAGCCTGTTCTTAGGAAGCATTCCCTTAACGGCCCTTTCGATGATCACTTCCGGGCGTCTTGCCAAAAGGTCTGCCGCAGTAGCTTCTTTTTTACCACCGGGATATCCACTGAAGTTGATATAGACTTTTTCATCCATTTTGTTACCGCTGAATTTGATTTTTTCAGCATTGGTAACGATTACATAATCGCCACAGTCCACGTGGGGAGTGTAGCTGGCCTTGTTCTTTCCGCGAAGAACAGATGCAATTCTTGCACACATGCGGCCTACGGTTTGATTAGTACCGTCAACAACGTACCAGTTGCGCTGAACGGTAGCCTCATTCGCATGTTTTGTTGTGAAATGTTGTTTACTCATTTTGATTTATTTTGGCATTGCTGCCGGTTTGTTTTTATGCCGCTATCCCGGCATTTTTTTAATGGAGCGCAAAGGTAGGGGGATGTAGTGTAGAAAAGTCTAAAACTAAGTAGAATTTTTAGACCAGTGTTTGTAACTCATTGATTATCTATAAAGATTTTGCATCAAAAAATTAATCCTTATCAGAATTTATAGATTCCATGAGAAAAATACAGGTACATGTTACTTAATCATGTCAACAAAAATTTTGGATTTGAAAATTTTGAATCATTTATATTTGGCTTACAACATCAAAATTTTCAATCATGGACTGGAGAGGTCGCCGTGAAAGCAGTAATGTCGAAGATCGGAGAAGCATTAGTGGAGGTGGATTAGCATTAGGCGGAGGTGTCATCGGTCTGGTATTCATCCTGGCAAAATTCTTTTTGGGTGGGGGTGATATCAATGACCTGCAGCAATTGATACCACAGCAGCAGCAACAGCAACAGGAGATGACTGCCGAGCAACAGCAACAGGATGATGAAGAAGCGTCCTTTGTGAAAGTAGTACTCGCAGACACAGAAGATGTATGGAACAAGATTTTTGGTGAAATGGGAAAGCAATATGTAGAACCAACCCTTGTACTGTTTAGAGGAAGCACTACATCGGGATGTGGAGGTGCCAATGCAGCTACAGGCCCGTTCTACTGCCCGGGTGATAAGAAGTTGTATATTGACTTGTCCTTTGCAAAACAACTGCGCGATCAATTCGGTGTAAAAGGCGACTTTGCAATGGCGTACGTAGTGGCACATGAAGTAGGCCACCATGTACAAGACCTTTTGGGCCTTTCGGATAAGATGGCTCAACTGCGCCAGCAGCTATCAGAAACAGAATATAATAAATACAGTATGCGATTGGAATTGCAGGCCGATTTCTATGCAGGCCTATGGGCACATTATGATCAGAAGATGAAAAATGTGATCAATGCTGATGATATAGAAGAAGCATTAAACGCGGCCAACGCAATAGGCGATGATCGCCTGCAACAGGAATACCAGGGCACTGTAACACCTGATTCATTCACTCACGGCACTTCAGAACAAAGGATGTATTGGTTTAAGAAAGGATATGAAACCGGTGATTTCAACCAGGGAAACACCTTCGCTCCGGGAGCGTTTTAATTGTACCACCTGCCACTTTTTCAAGTACTTGTTTTAAAACTTCAATTCTTATTGAAAGCAGGTCGCTTCCTGTATGAAAATACTCTTACTATCTCTCTTAGCATACCGATAAACACAATAACCCATACCAGCCATGCCAGGTAAATAGACACCCTTGAAATAGATTTTAGAAAAGGCAGTTGCAACACTTCCGACAAATGCCATGTACAGACTGTATAAACGCCTAAAGGAAATACGAGGCACCAGTACCCGGATTTGTATTGAACCCCAACCTTCAAATGTCTCCAAATTTCAAGAACGAGTATCGCAGGAATCCACCAGGATCCTGCTATCCAAAAGAATACGGTCAGAACTTTTATAGTAGGAATAAAATCCCTGAACGGTGTAATGATATCAAGATGGGTAACCAGCATCGTGCCTGCAAGAGTTGTAATAGCGGCAGCACCCATGTCTATCCAGTATGAAGGCTTGAATTCATTCGCTTTCATTGGGAAAAATGTGGTACGATAGAAGATGATCCCTATTACAACCAGGTAAAACAATACCCCCAGCAAATAGAAAAACAAATTGACAAATGCACTCGCTTCCGGAGAAGTTCTTAATGAGGGGGCAACAAAATTACCAAGAATCGATAAGGCCTGAACGGACACGACAAATAGCAACCAGGAACCATTGATTCCATTTTCCAGAGTTGGTTTCTTCTTCCTGATGGTTACTAAAATGAAGAAAGAATAGACGATCAGCACCCATGATAAAATGGAAAAATACCAGAGTACTTTGGAAAAAATTGCATCCGAAGTTAAGAGTGCATATTCAGTACCTAATATACATGCTGAGGCAATTATTGTTAGAAATCCCGCACCTTCAGCGTGTGAAGAAAGATCTTCCCTAAATGAAGAAAAAAAATAAATGAGCCTGATAATTAAGATTAGGGTCAATATCCCAAACTCTAAATTATTTAAAATAAAAAAAAACCTTGCAAGCTCCGCGTAGCCCAACATATTGGATGCGATAGCAATAATTCCAGTTGACATAGCCAATGCAAAATAGGCCGGAGAAAATGTCAGCACTCCTTTTTTGATACGATACAGGCTCATTCCAAATCTTTCATTAGCGATGGACAACCCATCAAATATCTATTTCAATCCAATTTTAAAATTTGATTGTACAAATATCAATCCATTCCATTGGCTGAATAGATGACAACGCAAACTAAGAGGGCAAATATGGGTTCAGATACATATCTTCTTTCCAATTTCTATTGGTAAAGACCTTCTCTGGCTTCTGAGACATCCTCTTAAATGCCCTAAAACCTGGCGCCAATATCCGCATGAAAAATTCAGGCTATGTCCTTGAAGACTTCTTTCCCGCAGCGTCTCCGGTATGGGACGTTGCGATTAATGCTGTGTTTAATTCCATTCATCTCGTATCAGTTTTATCTCACTTAACTCCCCCACATGGGTAACCGGATAAATTCCGTCTTCTCTGGCCATACAGAATTTAGCAGAGCTATGACGATATTCATTTGGGCCGTTGCACAAGTTCCAATTTCACCTACAGGCATTCCCATGAATGTCATGCGTGTCGGCGTACCCATCTGCCTCATCAATCAAATTCATCCATCTATGGTTGGTAAACGAAATGAAGAAAGTTCCAAATGTAAAAGAGTTTCATTCTTCTGACAGGCATGTTATAAAGTTAGTCTATTGTATTTATTTGCAGTTCGTCAAACGCAGCGACCGCCATTGGTGGTGACAATGCGGGGAAGAAAGTACCATCGCTGCATATCTGCGCTATTGGGGTGTAGTTGGCCGGGAGGATACCTATCAATAGTGTTTGTATCAGGCAGGAATGATTATCAATTATATTATTTGAATTCTTTAGCAAAATTTTTGTACCTCTCAAAATTTTCAAATTCCTCTTTTGGAATAAATCCGTAAAACTCTTCTTCATCATGCCATGGCACGAACTTCTCAGGTTCTAATCGTTTGATTATTTTCGCCGGCGCTCCTCCAATTACACAAAAACCATCAGGAAAACTTTTTGTTACGACACTACCTGCTGCAACTATAGTTCTCGTTCCCAATTCTACACCAGCAGTTACTACACTATTCATTCCAATCCAACTATAATTTCCAACCTTAATAGGCGCAACATTGTATTTATTCTGATCAAATAAATCATGATTTGCACTTAATATGCCAACATTTGGTCCAAATTGAACATAATTCCCTATAAAAACTGTACCTGCTCCCTGAATATAGCATCCCGGGCGGCCAATTAAAGCATTCATTCCAACATATATTTTGTGTGAGTTAGCAATTATGCAATTTTTATGAGCAGGCCAATACCGTTTTTGAAACCCCAACTTATATTTCATAAACTCTTTATAACTTGACTGCAATTTTGCTTTCGAAAATCGTCGGTATTGCTTGTAAAAGGGTAAAAAAAATATCAACGTCTTCTTTAAGTATTTTATCATTGTCCGAAAATTAAACTATGTTTAAACCCCGATTATCTTTTTAATTTTTGAATTGAAAGATAAAAAGAATTTTTTCCCTTCAACAAACGTTTTGATTGACTGCATATAATCTGCCAAAGAAACCTGATGTCATGAAAACTCCTTCCCCGCAGCGTCTCCGGTACGGGACGTTGTGATTAATGCTGTGTTTAATTCCATTCATCTCGTATCAGTTTTATCTCACTTAACTCCCCCACATGGGTAACCGGATA